>NZ_JAKRNB010000009.1:0-106123 GCF_022347395.1 Corynebacterium sp. ACRPF | reverse complement strand
CGCTGCTACCGCTTCCGGCAACGGTGAGGGCACCGTAGAGGCCTAGGCCTCTACGGTGCCCTCACCGTTGCCGGAAGCGGTAGCAGCGGATTCGCCGGCCTGCTCCTCTTCCTGCTGCTTGAACTGCTTGCGCAGCATAAACAGCTGGCGGACGGTCTCTTCCTTCACGCCATCGTTCATGGCGTTGAACATCTCGCCGCCCTCCTTCTGGTACTCCACCAGCGGATCGCGCTGCGCCATCGCGCGCAGGCCGATGCCCTCCTTGAGGTAGTCCATCTCATAGAGGTGCTCGCGCCACTTCTGGTCGATGATAGGCAGGATGACCATGCGCTCGGTATTGCGCATCTGCTGCTCGCCGCCAATGGCGGTCACAGACTCTTCGAGCTTGTCGTACTCATTATTGGCGTCCTGCACCAGGGCGTCGCGAAGCTGCTCAGCAGAAAGCTCACCCGGGGAACCATATTCGGAGCCTTCCACCAGCTCCTCATGGGAAATGGTGGGGCCGTAGAGGGAATCCAGCGCATTCCACAGCGCGTCCAAATCCCAGTCCTCCACATAGCCGGTGGCGGTAGCGCCAGCGACATAAGCGGACACGGTGTCATCGATCATGCCGCGAATATTGTCCTGAATATCGCCGGCATCAAGGATGTCGTGTCGGGTAGCGTAGACCACCTTGCGCTGCTCGTTGAGCACCTCGTCGTACTTAAGGACGTTTTTACGCATCTCAAAGTTCTGGTTCTCCACCTGCGCCTGGGCGCCCTTGATGGAGTTGGAGACCATCTTGGCCTCGATGGGGACATCGTCCGGCACGTTGAGGCGGTTCATCATGTTTTCCATGGACTGGCCCACGAAGCGCACCATCAACTCGTCGCGCATGGACAGGTAGAAGCGGGTCTCACCCGGGTCACCCTGGCGGCCGGTACGACCACGCAGCTGGTTATCAATGCGGCGGGACTCGTGACGCTCGGTACCCAGTACGTAGAGGCCACCGGCCTCGCGCACCTGGTCACCCAGTTTCTTAGAGCGCTCCCTCTCGGAATCGATTTCTGCTTCCCAGGCCTCCTGGTACTTCTCTTCATCCTCGAATGGGTCTAGGCCGCGCTCGCGCAGCTTCTCATCGAGGATGACCTCGGGGTTACCACCGAGCACGATATCGGTACCACGGCCGGCCATATTGGTAGCCACGGTGACGGTGCCGGGGCGGCCCGCACGGGCGATGATCTGACCCTCTTCTTCGTGGTGCTTAGCGTTGAGCACGTTGTGCTTAATGCCGCGCTTAGACAGCAGCTGGGACAGGTACTCGGAGCGCTCCACGGAGGTGGTACCGACCAGAACCGGCTGGCCGGACTCGACGTGATCGGCAATATCGTCCACTACGGCGGCGAACTTAGCGTCCTGCGTCTTGTAGATGCGGTCAGAGTGATCGGCACGCTGATTCGGCTTATTGGTAGGAATAGGCACCACATCCAGGCCATAGATGGAGTGTAGCTCGGCAGCCTCGGTTTCTGCCGTACCGGTCATGCCGGAGATCTTCTCGTACAGGCGGAAGTAGTTCTGCAGGGTAACGGTAGCCAGGGTCTGGTTCTCGTTCTTGATCTCCACCTGCTCCTTGGCCTCAATGGCCTGGTGCATGCCCTCGTTGTAGCGGCGTCCGGCCAGCACGCGGCCGGTGAAGCCGTCCACGATCATGACTTCGCCATTGCGAACGATGTAGTCCTTGTCGCGGGTGAACAGCTCCTTGGCCTTCAGGGCGTTGTTCAGGTAGGACACCAGCTGGGAGTGCTCGGGGGCGTAGAGGTTATCGATGCCGAGCTGATCCTCGACGTATTCCACGCCCTCTTCCAGCACGCCGATGGTGCGCTTCTTGTGGTCCACCTCGTAGTGGATACCCTCGCGCATACGCGGGGCCAGCTGGGCGAAGACGCCGTAGAACTGGGAGGAACCATCTACCGGGCCGGAGATGATGAGCGGGGTACGGGCTTCATCGATAAGAATCGAGTCAACCTCGTCCACGATGCAGAAGTTGTGGCCGCGCTGCACCACATCGTTGAGGGAGCGGACCATGTTATCGCGCAGGTAGTCAAAGCCCAGCTCGTTATTGGTGCCGTAGGTAATGTCGCAATCGTAGGCAGCCTTGCGCTCTGGTGGGCGCATCTCGGACAGGATGACGCCCACGGACAGGCCGAGCCAGCGGTGAACACGGCCCATCATCTCAGCATCGCGCTTTGCCAAGTAATCGTTAACGGTCACGATGTGGACACCCTTGCCATCAAGGGCATTGAGGTAGGCCGGCAGCAGCGAGGTCAGGGTCTTGCCCTCACCGGTGCGCATCTCGGCGACGTTGCCGAAGTGCAGGGCCGCACCGCCCATGATCTGCACGCGGTAGTGCTTCTGATCGAGGACACGCCAGGCAGCCTCACGGACGGTGGCAAAGGCCTCGAGCAAGATGTCATTCATCTCTTCGCCGTCTCGCAGGCGAGTCTTAAACTCGTCGGTCTTTGCCTTAAGTTCGTCGTCCGAAAGCTCCGCGTACTTATCCTCAAGGGCAATTACATCGTCTGCCATTTTGCCCAGGCGCTTGACCGTACGGCCCTCGCCCGCGCGCAGCAGCTTGGAAAGTCCAAACACGGTTAGTTAGTCCTTCTAGTCGCGACAATAAAGTTAACTCGTCGCTATTGTACTCACTCGCTTTCACAAAGCATCTCCCGCCTAGCACATAGGGCAGGCGCACAGCCTCCGTTCAGCCTGTATATCCCCCGCAACCTGCTTGCCGACGCCCCCTCCCCTAACCACACATTCGACCCCGCTGCATACTCGCAGCAGGGTCGTTAGCTAAGAGAAGTATGAGCTCCTTTAAGCTTCAGCGTCTTCCGATAGGGAGATAATGCCGTAGTCGTAGGCGTGGCGGCGATAAACCACGGACGGCTTATTGTTCTCCTCGTTGATAAAGAGGAAGAAGTCGTGGCCCACCAGCTCCATCTCGCTCAAGGCATCATCCACGCTCATCGGGGTAGCCGGGTGCTCCTTGGTGCGCACGATCTGGCCGGGTCGAACGTCCTCCACGGTCTCAGCATAAGGGTCAACGTAGCGCTCTTCCTTTGCGCGCTCAGCCTCGGCCTGCGCAACCATTTCAGCGGCAATCTCGCCGGTGCCCTTCTGCGCGCGGTGACCGCTCTTGACGTTTTCGCGGCGCACCTTCACCTTGCGCAGGGAGCGCTCCATCTTGCCCAATGCGGTTTCGAGCGCTGCGTAAAAGGAATCTTCCTTGGCTTCAGCGCGGGCGATATGCCCCTTGCCCGTAGCGGTGATCTGGATGCGCTCCGCCTCGGAGTCACGGCGCGGGTTCGGCTCGTGCTGTAGCTCCACGTGGAAGAAGGTCAGGGTGGGGTCAAGGCGTTCAATCTTGGCCAGCTTGTCATTAACTCGCTCTTGGAAGTGATCGGGGACCTCGACGTTGCGGCCCGTAATCGTTACCTGAGCTTTGTTCGGCTGGGACATTGAGATGCCTCCCTTGAGTAGTGGGGACTAGAATTAATCACAGTAACTATCTCTCTGTGACACTCCTCATGATAGCACTGGTTATGACCTTTGCGGGAGATTTTTAGGCAACTCCCCTACCTCGAGGGTGGGCACCACCCCTATCTAGGCATCAGCAAAGACCAATGCCCCACAGACTTCTACACCCGTGGCCTGCAGGGCGGCGATGCTGGCGGCGAGGGTGGCGCCGGTGGTAATGACGTCGTCGGCAAGCAGCGCAGGCGCCTGAGCAATAGGCACGCGCACGCGGACTCGGCCCTGCAGGTTTGCCCACCTATCCTGCGCGTTGAGCTCGGACTGGTCCGCGGTGGACTGGCCCATAGTAAGCGCCGCGCACACGCCCACACGCTGGTGCTGCGCCGCGGCGTGACACACAGCGGACACCGGATCTCCGCCGCGTGCCCGCGCCGAACGCGGCCGAGTAGGCGCGGGCACGAGGGTGAACTCGCGCGGGATATCGCCGCGGGCACTCAGATGGGCCAGCCCGGCCGCGAAGACGGCCCCCACATACTCGCGAACCGGCCGATTGCCTCGCTCCTTCATGCCAATAATGATGCGGCGGCGAATATCGGAATAGGGGCCGAGAGCATAGACGGGCGCGCCCAGCGGCCGAGGCCGGGCCACCATGTAGGGCGGCTGCCGCAAGTGATCGCGGCACTGTGGGCACAAAACCTCGCCCGGCGCGCCGCACCCAGCGCACGCACGCGGAAAAATAAGCTCCCCCAAGCCCATAATCGCCTCTCCCAGCCGCGCAGACCCTCTGGCGGCTAATTAGAAACAATAGGGGAAGAACGCCGGCCCTGCAGGCCGGAGACCTCGCGCCAGTTGGTTTCGTCCATGACGGTGGAAGGAAGCTCAAACATGGCGTGCGAATCAGTAATAAAGAGCTTGGTAGGCGAGGTTGCTACCGCCACCACAGGGGCGGTGATATTGCCGGTAGGCATGGTCGAAGCCGAGGAACCATCCTGCTCAATGCGCCATACGGGCGACTGGCTCGAGGAAGTGCCAACGATGAGCGAGCCATCCGCATTCCAGTCCAGCGAAAGTGCCGAGCCGGATACTTCGGGGCCTACCTCGCGGGCGTTGACGATGCGCTCATCACCGCTGCTGGATTGAGCAACGGCCGCGATGTACACGTGGCCATCAATAATCATGGCCACGCGCGCACCGCTATGGGACAAGCGGATAACGGAGATTTCGCCCTCAATATCGTCGATGCTGCGGGCATCCACCTCGGATTCGGAGATGCGGCCTGTAGTCTTGGAGCGCACCACGCGCACGATGCGATCACCATCGACCACGGTCCAGGCGGCTTGCCCGTTGTACTCGAAGGTCGGTCGTGCCAGTGTGGGGCCGTCCACCGAATCCTGCAGCTGGCCGTCAAGCTCGCCTATCTGCAGCGAGAAGTCATTATTAGACTTGCGGCGCACGGCCGCAACGAGGCCGCTATCGGCAACATCTACGGATTGCACGTCACCGCTGCTGCCCAACGTGGATTTCACGTGCTCGGCCACACCATCGTCTACCTCGAGCAGGTTGCCCTCATTGAGGGCGTAAAGCTTAGACAAAGAGGTGCTTCTTTCCTGCGGGTTATAGTCCGCAAAGTCATCCACGCTCAGGCTATCCATGCCCTCCACCAAGTCACCGCCATCGGCTTTGACCTTAAAGGGACCGGTATGGCCGGCTTCCGTAAGCGTCCACACCAACTGGGCCGCAAAGAGCGTGCGATCATGGGAGTCCAGGTCAGCAAGGCCCTCGAATTGGTAGCCCTGTTCGGGGTCATAGCCAGCGAAGGTGACATTCTCCCCCGCTGCCCGGCGGGTAGCGGGCGCAATGCTAGCTGAAGGTCCCTCCATCAACAGCGTAAGGAGCGTCGACTCCGATTGTTCGCCGCCCTTGTACAGCCAGCGGCGGTCTGGAACCAGCACATAGTTGCTCTGCTTAAAGAAGTACAGCGATTGCGGGGTGTAGTGATTGCGCATTTCATTGCGCTCCATTACTACTCCGGCCGGCAAGCCATCGACGCGCCATCTATCGTCTTGCATCTTCATGTAGATGACGGCCTCGTAGCCCTCATTTTCCGGCACGTACGCACCGCCGGTTTTCAGGCGGCCGATGATGGTGCCGCGCACTGTGAAGGCGCGCTCATTATCCCTCGAGCTTTGCTTACTAGCGGGCGCGGTAACGATGTCCAAGCTATCGACCACCATCACATCGCCGCTGGCGTCCCAGGCTTCGCGGGCGTTATCAGTCAGAAAGCCGCGCGCGACCTCATGATCGTTTCCCGGCACGGCGGAAGCCTGGTAGAAATCGCGCAACGTCAAGTCCGGGTCATCGCCGGGTTGCGGTGCAATGACTTCTTCCGGGCCATCCTCTTGCTGTTGGTAGGTACCGACCACCTGCGGACTGGTGTTTTTCGGCAGGGTGGAACAACCACTGACAAAAAGCACGGCCGCTGCGGTGCCGACAACTGCGGTCTTGTGATACTTCGCTCTCAACACGCTTATTTCCTCCTGCCCTCAAAGTCCGGGGCCTTATAGGCGCGCCTGTCCGGAGCGGCCGCGCCGCGGTTAAGCTCACGTTCCGAAGGCCAGAGGATGCCATCGCCTTCTACCTCACCATCGGTGTCCCTGTCACTCTTCTCGACGTGCAGTGAGCTCATGCCGGATGAAATGGCCGGCGTTACAGAGGCGGGCCCGGCATCCAGCTCGGCGGCGCCAGTGTCCTGTGCTTCTGTAGCTTCAGCATCGGGTTCTGCCAGCTCACTACCATCCGCAGTGCTGGTGACGGGTGCGCCGGGAATCTCCACAGCGATGGGAGCCTCGCCCACCTCGGCATTCGGGGTGCGTGGAATAATGAGGCGGAAGCGAGAACCAAATCCCTCGTAACCGGTGGCATCTAGCGTGCCGCCGTGCAGGACGGCATCCTCGCGGGCGATAGCCAGGCCCAAACCGGTGCCGCCAGAATGGCGTTTGCGGGAAGAATCCGCACGCCAGAAGCGGTTGAATACCAGCTCTTCCTGGCCAGGTTTTAAGCCTACGCCATGGTCCGTAACGGTAACGCCCACCGCAGCGTCCGTGGCTGCGACGTCTACCGCCACTGGATTGCCCTCCGAGTGGTCAATGGCATTGGCCAGAAGGTTGCGCAAGATCCGCTCAAGGCGGCGGGAATCGGCCTCGACTCCGATGCGCTCCTCCGGCAGGTTGAGCTGGACTTCCACGTCGAGCTCGCGGGCCAAATGCTCCACCTGCCCGTAGGCCGCCTCCACACACGAGCGCAGATCAATGGCTGCCGTAGACAAATCCGCCACACCAGCATCGTGGCGAGAAATCTCCAGCAAGTCCGCGAGCAATTCCTCGAAACGATCGAGCTCACTAGACATCAGGCGGGAAGCTCGCTGGGCGCCGTGCGGCAAGCTATCACTTTCGGCCTCAATCATGTCCGCGGCCATGCGCACGGTGGTCAATGGGGTGCGCAGCTCATGGGAGACGTCAGAAGTAAACTGCCGCTGCAAATCGCCGTACTCCTCCAGCTGTGCAATTTGGGAGGAAAGCTTATCGGCCATGTTATTGAAAGATGCGGCCAAGCGACCCATCTCATCATCGCTATCGACGGCCATGCGCTCCTTCAAATGACCCGCCGCCAAGCGCTGCGCAATGCGCGAGGCCGAGCGAATTGGCGTAATTACCTGCTGGGTGGCTAGCCAGGCAATGCCCACCAGCAACACCACGACCACCACGCCGGCAGCCGAAAGCAGGCCGCGCATCAGCGCCATGGTGGATTCTTCCGATTCCATGGACAACGCCAGGTAGACCTGCGTATGGGGAATATCGGTATCGGTAGGCGTGCCTACTAGCAAGGCGTTGTAGTGATCACCATTTTCGCGCGGCGCTGGGAAATACTGCTGCGCAATCTGGCCTTTATCCACCATCTCGCGCAGCTGATCCGGTACGGGAAAATCCTCGGGCGAAGTGGTAACAGAGCCATCCTGGTTTTCCACCACGATGACCGGCTCGTAGACCGTCTGGGCGTCGCCCTGCTGGGCGGAGAGCTGGCCCAACGCAGCGCGAGCGGAATTAATGCGTACCTGGACGGAGTTAGCAGAACTGGTGGCATCGATCTGCTGTTCCACGGCCGTGCGGGCACGCTCCAGCTCCTGTTGGGCTACGTCTTCCTTCTGGCTGACCAGGCGCTGGGTAAGCACGGACACCAGCGCGTAGGCCAAGATGATCATGACCACCGAGGAGGCGACCAAAATCATGCCAATGACGCGCGCCTGCAAAGAGGTGCGCCACGTTGTAATGAAGGCGTCTCGAATGCGCCTTAGACGCTCAATGATGCCGATGGTCCTTACTCCCCGGCGCCGGCCTTGCCGGTCTTATACCCCACGCCGCGCACGGTCAGCACAATCTGCGGGTCTTCCGGATCGTGCTCGATTTTGGCGCGCAGGCGCTGCACGTGCACGTTAACCAGGCGCGTATCAGAGGCATTGCGATAGCCCCACACGGATTCCAGCAGCGATTCACGCGTATGCACCTGGCCTGGGCGGCGCGCCATCTCCAGCAGCAGGTCAAACTCAAGCGGGGTCAGGTTCAGCTCGGTGCCATCGGTGCGGCGCACGGTATGCTCCGGCACATCAATGACAAGGTCCGCAACCTCCAGGATTTCAGATTCCGCAGAATCGGTGCGGCGCAGGCGCGCACGGATGCGGGCGATGAGCTCCTTGGGCTTGAATGGCTTGGTGATGTAATCATCCGCGCCGGATTCAAGGCCGAGTACCACATCAACCGTATCGGTCTTGGCGGTCAGCATAACGATGGGCACGGAGGATTCACGGCGAATGGCACGGCAAATATCTACGCCATTCATGCCCGGAAGCATGAGGTCCAGCAGGATGAGATCCGGCTCGTGCTGCTCAAAGGCAGGCACGGCATCATTGCCATCCATGACCGGAATGGGCTTGAGTCCCTCGGACTCGAGCACAATGGTCAGCATCTCTGAGATGGCCGGATCGTCATCGACAACCAAAATCTTGGGCGCCACGTTTCATTCTCCTACAAGGTCTTTTATCGCTGAAATAATAGTATCCGCATCGGCAGTAGCGATCCAGCGTCCACCCCAGCCCGCATCTGCCAAGCGCCGGTAGGCTGCGGCGGTGCGTTCTTGCAACCCGCCATCGCGTTCGTAGCGGTCGCGTTCCCGGCTGGCGTCTGCCTGGGCTCGTGCCTGCGCTCTTTCCGACGCCACCTCTACCGCCGTATCCAAATACACCTGCAGGTCTGCCTGCGGCAGGCCGAGGGTGCCAAATTCCAGATCGTGCACCCACTCCATCACCGCATCGTCTTCGAGCCGCGCCGCCGAATACGCCGCATTGGAGGCCACGTAACGATCCAATAGCACCACGGTGTCGGATTCCTTGGCGCGCTGCAGCTGGTCCTTGACGCCATAGCGATCCAACGCGAATAGCGTCGCCATGGCATAAGCCGAATCCGTGAGGTCGCCCATCTTTCCGTAGAGCGCCTTTTGCGCTAGTTGCGCGTGAATCGAATCTGCATAGCGCGGAAAGGCAATAACCTCTACGGGCCGGTCCAACGACTCCTTGAGTGCGGAGACCAACGTATTTTTACCGGCACCGTCGATGCCTTCGATGCTGATCAGCATAGGTGTGGGCTATCTTCCCTTCTGTTATTTCACCCGCGGGGCCGCTTTCGCGCGGCCGCTGCCGCGGGCAGCAGGATCGACTTAGGACAGGGCCTCAATGAAAGGCTCGAGGTCATATTCTTCCTCGACGTTTTCGAGCACCTCGAGGGCATTTTCCGTCAAGGTCTCGCTGCCAGAGCCCACCAGTTCCCTAATATAGGGGTAGTCTTCGACAACTTCGCCCGCACTAAAGGGCGCACCAGCCCAAATGGCAGCAATGGTGGCCGCCGCTTGAGCATTCTGTTCCTCTTCCTCGCTGAGTTTTGGCTTGCTGTGTGCGACCTCGCAGGCATCCTCGACGGCGCGAATTACCCCTTCTTCATCGAGGTTTGCCATCTCGTCCAAGAAATCCACGTTGAGGTCCGTGCTGAAAATATTTTCGTCCCAAGTACTCACTTTTTGACTCCTTCGGTGCTTTCAGCGCCATTTATACACGCTTTCTTGGTGAAAGAAAGCAGATAATGAAAAGGTTTGCATGGCTTTCTACGCCCGTGAACTGCCCTTTTGTTTACTTATCACAGAATTGCGACGCCGTCGCAATGTTTCCCAAACATGATAGTCTCGTTACCAACTTGTTACCGGGGCGCCGTATCGCCCTCCCCCTTGGGCTGTAACGGCCCGCCTCATAGAAAGGACAGCCACGATGAAGCCAGATTCGCGCCGCGTCTACGTGTTCATTGTGGCCGGACTGATCGCCGCGGTCGTCGTCGGAGTCGCCGTCTGGCGCATGAGCTCGCCAAGCGCCAACTATTCCAATGCCGCGGATCAGTCCGCGACCACCTCCGTCTCCCCGACCCACACCGCAGCCGAGGAGACCACCACTTCTTCAACGGACCGCTCCCCCTCGAAGAAGCACTCCTCGCGCACCACGACATCAACTGCCTCGTCCGGTGATGCCAAGCACCAGCAGCCGCACAACAACGATCCGTTTCTCGCCCCTAATGCGGTAGTGCGCCCACAGGCAGCAACCCAGCCCACCAAGGTCTACCGTCCAGAAAACATCTCCCCGCAGGGCACCGCCTCGCAGGGCAATACCACCACCCAGGGTGGTCAGGGCACCGGCCAGGGCAATCAGCGTCTAACGCCTGATTACCCGAGCAACCAGAACGGCTCGCAGGCTACTGGTGCCCCGCAGAGCAACCAGGGCGGCACCACCCCGCCGGCCACCACTGGTCCGTCCACTCCACAGCCCTCACCTGAGGCGCCTGCCGCGCAAGATAACTCGGGCAAGAATTCCGACGCCCCGGCCCATGAACCAGCTGGCACGGAGCGACCCGAGGCCGAGAAGGCGGAGCAGAAACAGCTCACCGACCATGCCGCTGCAGAGCGATCTTCCGCCGATCAGAACCAGGAGCCTACCGACTTGGTGCCAACTAAGCAGGCACCGGCCACGGCCCAGCAGGCTCCGAGGGAAGCAGCGCCTACGCGCTAATTCGGAGCCGGTTCTCGGCGTAGACGAACAAAACAAGCACGTTCCCTCGATTTTAAAGGCAGAAATCGGGGAAACGTGCTTGTTTTGTATGCGCTGGAATGCGGTAGTTACGACGCAACCACAATGTGCGCCAAAAATTGGGCGGAGCAGACCGCAACGCGGCCGTAATGAAGACTGAAAAGCACGCTTCGCCTGAAACCGGAGGACGGCGGCGAAGCGTGCTTGTGTGGGTTAAACGCGGACTAGGCGCGGGCGACGAAGAGGTCGGCGGCGTCGGATTCCGCCGTAGCGGTAACGAGACCCTCGGAGGCTGGCAGCCAGACGGCCTGGCCTGGGGTCGCGGTGAGGGTCTTGCCCCCAGCATCGGTAAAGGTTACGGAACCTGCGGTACACAGGGCGATGGTCGGGCCATCGTAATCAAGATCCACAGAAGACGAACCGGTAAGCTCCACGCGATCCAGCAGGAATTCCTCGATGGGTACTGGGTAGGACCATGCGGCGGCATCGTGGACATTGTCTTGGGCGGACTTATCTTGTTGCTGCACACGCGGCTCATCGGCAGCGGCGTACGTCAAGACCTTGACCAATTCTGGAACGTCCACGAACTTAGGCGTCAGGCCACCGCGCAACACGTTATCGGAGTTCGCCATGATCTCCACGCCGAGGCCCGAGACATAGGCGTGAAGCTGACCGGCATCCAAGTAGACGGCCTCACCGGGCGAGAGCTCGATGTGGTTGAGTAGCAATGCGCCCAGCACACCGATATCGCCTGGGTAGCGCTGGTTGAGATCCAGCACCGTGGACATGACGCGGGACTTCCAATCGGCTGGGTCGGCGGCGATCAGGCGCTCGCCAGCGGCAACAATGGCGGAAATGAGCTCCTTGCGCTTGGCAGACGGAATGGTAATCCATGTGGTGAAAAGGACGCGCAGGTTGGCGGACTCGGTGGTTGCCGAAGGGTCGTCGTCAAGCATGGCAACGTAGTGGTCCAGCTCCGGGCACTCGAGGGCGGCAAAAAGCTCGCGGGTGCGCGCCAAGGGGCGGAAGCCGGCCATGGCATAGAAATCCGTGAGCGCGACAATGAGCTCGGGCTTGTGATTATCGTCCTTGTAATTGCGATTAGACGCGGTGAGCTCGATGCCGGCGGCGTTTTCGCGGGCAAAGCCCTCTTCCGCCTGCGCCTTTGACGGGTGGGCCTGCAAGGACAGCGGCTCCTCGGCCGCAAGCACCTTGAGCAGGAAGGGCAGGCGCTCGCCGTACTCGGCAGAAACGCGGCCACCTAGCTGTCCTGCCGGATCCTCGGCAATAACCTCATTGAGCAGGCGGCCATCCACCGTGGAAGGGTCGCCGGGGTGGGCGCCGAACCACAGCTCTGCGACGGGCTTGTCGGAATCGGGCTGGCCCTGCAGGTGCGGGATAAGGGTACGCGAGCCCCAGGAATAATTGCGAGTGGCGCTGTCCAACAGCTGCATGTGTTTCTATCCTTTAGAAATCTCGTAGGCGGTCGCGGCAAAACTCCGCGTAATAAGCTGCAGTGAGCGGGCAAGATGCCCCATGCCCGGTTCCGGGTCGATGCTGCGGACTGCAAGCGAGTTGGGCAGGTTCGCCTCTTCCTGCCCCCAGAAAACTACCTTCAAGGGTACCAAAGCGCCCTCAGCACCATCGCCATCAATAAAGGGGTCAAAGAAGAGATCAGTGGCCGGGGAACTATCAGAATCCCGGTCGAGCGCGTGACGCAATTCGGCCGGGTCCACATAAGCGCTCGGCAGGCCGTGTACGGCCCAGATGGTCGCAGCCATGCGGGCCACGAGGGCGTCGAGCTGCACGTGCTCGCGACGTTCCGAATAGGAGTACGGGTCGAGCACGCAGGAATGGATGATGCGGGCGCCGTCGATAAACTCGCGCAGTTGGCGGCCCGGATTGGTAGTGGCATCGCGCTCGGGAGAAAGCTGGGCGAGCTCGCGGTCCACGGCCGCAGCGAGGTCCTCAAGGGTCTCCTTCACCGCGGTCGGGCCCTGATAGAGCAGGCAGCACAGCGCATGCAGGGCGGCAATGCTGCGCGCGGGCGAGCTACCCTCGGCCGTCGGCAAGCAAGGTGCGACGAGCGTATCCTCCGGGCAGTCCTCCACCAGCGGGCCCTTAGCCGGTCCGATGAGCAGGGTGGTGGCACCGCGCTGGCTGGCAGTTATGAGGGCGCGCGACGCCCAGTCGCACTCGCTGGGCTCGCCGACGACCACGACCAGGTCCAGCGCCCCCACGTAGCGCGGGAGCGATTCGGTCACCACAATTGGGATCCGCAGCGGCTCGGCTAGGCCAACTCCCAGGTGGGCGGCCTGGCGGGCAATCGCGTCGGTGGGAATAATGACAAGCGAGCGGGGATTGAGCCCGCTGAGCGCCTCGCCCCAGCGCTCCACTTCTCCGGCCACCAGGCGGATTTGGGCGCCTTCGTGCGCCACATCAAAAAAGCGCACGGTTTCGGCATCATAATTACCGGTATCCATGTGGCCCAAGCATAGTCGGGCGCCCACTAAGATGAAGTCCTATGACTTCCGCACAGATCCATCCTGTAACCCTGATTGGCGGCGGCCCCGGCGCGTGGGACCTCATTACCGTGCGCGGCATGCGTGCCCTGCAGGATGCAGAGGTTATCCTTGCCGATCACCTGGGACCTACGGCGCAGCTCGATAAGCTGTGTGATATTTCTTCCAAAGAGCTTATTGACGTCTCTAAGCTCCCCTATAAGAAGTCAATCTCGCAGGAAAAGATCAACGAGCTGCTCATCGAGCACGCCCGTGCCGGCCGCAAGGTGGCCCGCCTTAAGGGGGGCGATCCCTTCGTCTTTGGGCGCGGCTTTGAAGAGGTGCAAGCGCTGGCGGAAGCGTCTATTCCCACCACGGTCATTCCGGGCGTGACCTCAGCCATTTCCGTACCTGCGGCCGTCGGAATCCCAGTAACCCAGCGCGGCATCGTCCACGGATTCACGGTGGTTTCCGGCCACCTTCCGCCCGGCCATGAAAAGTCCTTGGTGGACTGGGCAGCGCTTGCCCGCTCTGGCGCCACGCTGGCTGTCATCATGGGCGTGAAGAATGCCCCGGCGATTGCCAATGTGCTTATCGACGCCTCCCTCTCCCCCTCCACTCCCTGCGCCATCATCCAAGAGGGCACGCTTTCTACCGAGCGCGCCTACCGTTGCACCTTGGGCACCCTTGCGCAGACGATGGCCGAGCACGAGATCTCCGCGCCGGCGGTCTACGTCATCGGCGAGGTTGCCGGGCTGTAGCACCCCCTCGAGGCCTTCAGGGTCCGCGAGGCCAACTTGTGGCCGCGCTCTACCCCACCGCAGTTGGGGTTTAGCCCGTATCGTGGCCAAAGGTCGCGGCAGAAGGGCTACGCGCGGTCAGCGGCGGGGCTTTCGGGCGCCTTATCCTGCACGATGGTTACGGCAGACCTGCGCGAACCGTGGACGCGGTAGGCGGCAGCGACGCGCTCCGGATAATCCGGGGCATGGAAATCCGCGTGGGCGGCTTCCTCAGCGTTTTCGGCTTCCAATTCCGCCGCACGCGCACGCCTGGTGCGCAACGCGCCACGAATGGTGGCTGCAACGCCAGCCGCGACCACGACCGCGATGGCAACGGGGGTAACTGCTGCAGGCACTGCCCAGCCAA
Source organism: Corynebacterium sp. ACRPF (assembly GCF_022347395.1). Classification (NCBI taxonomy): domain Bacteria; kingdom Bacillati; phylum Actinomycetota; class Actinomycetes; order Mycobacteriales; family Corynebacteriaceae; genus Corynebacterium; species Corynebacterium sp. ACRPF. The sequence continues at coordinate 91,789 of NZ_JAKRNB010000009.1, read as the reverse complement.
AGTACGTCTCGGCACCGCCGATCACCTTGCTGATGTTCAGGCCCACGATGGCGGTGCCCACCAGTCCGCCGAGTAGGATCGGGTTGATGCGGGAGATGAGCCACGCGGCGATGGGCGCGGTGATAGCGCCGCCGATGAGCAGGGCAATAACTGCGGCCAAGTTGGCGACGATATCGTGCCAGAGACCGACGATAAAGCCCGCGGTAGCGCCGAAGGTCACCAGGAACTCAGCGGCGTTGACCGTACCCACGATGCGGCGCGGCTGCTCGCGGCCGATGGCCATGAGCGTGGAAGTCGACACCGGGCCCCAACCGCCGCCACCGGTGGAATCGACGAATCCGCCCACAAGGCCCAGTCCGGCCAGAAACGGCGTGGAGTGGGTGCGCTTATAGGCGGAGCCACGGCGGCGCGGTTGGGAGAAACGCCAAATGAGGTTCGCGCCGATGCCGACCAGGATGAGTGCGGTCACCGGCGCGGCCGCCGCGGTGGAGATATTCGACAACAACGTAGCGCCCAAAAAGGCGGCGATCCCGCCCGGCACGCCGAGACGGACCACGGTTTTCCAATCCACGTTGCCAAAGCGCGCGTGGCTCAATCCAGAAATGGCCGTGGTACCAAGCTCGGCGGTATGAACGACGGCCGAGGCCTGCGCGGGGCCAAGGCCGGCAAGAAGCAGCATCGTGGTGGACGTGACGCCAAAGCCCATGCCGATGCCACCGTCCACGAGGTTGGCGGCCGCACCGGCGAGCGCGATGAGGATGAGGGTTAGCATGGCACGAACACCTCTTGTGCGGCGCAGCGGGCGTGGTGAAAGCGGTCTGCGACGAGGCCCGCGAGGTCGGTTCCTAGCGGGCGGTCGACGGTTGCGGGAACGCCCGCCAGCCGGTCCAGGAGCAGGCCCTCGGTCACGAAGAGCGGAATCACGCGCACGCGAGAGGGGTCTTGATGCTCGCGGCACAGGGACACGATCCCTTCGCGACCACCGCGAGTGGCGAATTCCACCGCCGTAGGTACGCCGGTGAGCGCGAAGGTGCGGTGGGCGAGCTCACGGATGGCATCGTTCGCCGCAGTATCGGAGGACCCAACGGAGTAGATGACCACATGGGCATCGCCAGGCCGGGTACGGGAGGCGAGCACGCGGGCGAGGTCCTCGCCGGTGCCGAGCCCAGGGGCGAGGTGGAGGGAAAGGTGGGAGGTTTGGGCGGCGTCGGCAAGCGTGCGCGGGACGTCCACGCGCTGGTGGTAGCCCTGGGTAAAAAGCAGCGGAACTACAACGGTCTCGGTCTCCCCGAGCTGGGCGAGCTCGAGCGCGGCCGTGGTGAGGTCGGGCTCGTTGAATTCCAGGTGCGCCGCGCGGGCTGGTCGCAGACCCGTGGCCTGGGTCAAACGCTCAATGCCGGCCGCGGCGCCCGGGTGCCGCGAACCGTGGGACAGGGTAATAAGTGCGGGCATGGGGCGCATCCTTAAGCCTGCGGTGCCGTGGAGTGTCCGCGGCGGGCAAGCGAGCGCTTTAGGGCCTCGTTGGAGGACACGGCCGGTGCGGGGGCTACCGGGGCATCGTCTTGGCCGTGAAAGCGCACGGAGAAAATCCGCAGGCACTCCTGGCACTTCCAGGCAAAATCATCTTCCTCATCCGGGAAGAGGTCGGTGCCGGCGCAATACGGGCAGAAGCTGGGATGGTTGCGGTTGGGGTTGGGCTGGCGGCGAAAATTCACTGCAAGTCCTCCTCCTTGGCGCGCAAGACCCAGTGGCGGAATTGCTCGCCGTCCTCGCGCTGCTCTTTGTATTTATTGACCAAGCGAATGACGTACTCGGGCACCTCCTCGGCGACGACCTTGTGGCCGCGCAGCTTACGGCCCCAGTCCGGGGACAGGCCAAGCGCACCACCCAGGTGGACCTGGAAACCCTCGACGCGGTTGCCTTCAGAGTCGGTAACAATCTGGCCCTTCAGGCCAATGTCCGATACCTGCGAACGCGCACAGGCGTTGGGGCAGCCGTTGAGCGCGATGGAAATCGGCACGTCCAGATCGCCCAAGGTGTCTTCCAGGATGTCTACCAACTCGATGGCGCGGGCCTTCGTGGTCACGTGCGCGAGCTTGCAGAACTCCAGGCCGGTGCAGGAGATGACGCCGCGGCGGAATTCGGACGGCTGGGAGTACAGGCCGGTCTCATCGAGCGCGCGGGAGAGCGCCGGAATGTCTTCTTCCTCCACATCAAGGAAGAGCAATTCCTTCATCGGGGTGGTGCGGATGCGGCTGATGCCGAATTTCTCGGCCACGTCCGCGATGGCGATGAGCTGCTCACCGGTGGCGTGTCCCACGGTAGGCTTTACGCCGACGTAGAACTTGCCATCTTTCTGGCGGTGTACGCCCAAGTGATCGCGGGAGCCGGGCTCGACCTCCAGCGGGATGCCATCCAGCAGTGGCTTATCCAGGTATTCTTCCTCCAGCACTTGGCGGAATTTTTCGATGCCCCACTTGGCTACCAAGAACTTCAGACGGGCACGGTTGCGATTGCGGCGGAAGCCGTAGTCACGGAAGATGCCGACCACACCGGCCCAGACCTCCGGCACGCGCTCTAGGGGAACCCAGGCGCCGAGGGACTGCGAGAGCATCGGGTTGGTGGATAGGCCGCCGCCAACGAAGCAATCGAATCCTGGGCCGTACTCGGGGTGGTTCACGCCCACGAAGGCAACGTCTTGAATCTCATGCGTGACGTCCTGACGGGAGTTGCCGGAGATAGCGGTCTTGAATTTGCGCGGCAGGTTATGGAATTCCTCGCGCGGCAGGTAGTTATTCTTAATCTCTTCGATGGCTGGGGTGGCATCGATAATCTCGTCCTCGGCCACGCCGGCAACTGGAGAGCCTAAAATGACGCGCGGCACATCGCCGCAGCCCATGAGCGTGCTCAGCCCCACAGACTCGAGCTTGTCCCAAATGGTGGGCACATCCTCGATTTGAATCCAGTGCAACTGGATATTCTGGCGGTCCGTAAAGTCCGCCGTGGAGCGGGCATAATCGCGCGAGATCTCACCGACGGCGCGCAGCTTGGCAGGATCGGCACGCCCGCCGTCGAAGCGCACGCGCATCATGAAGTACTCGTCCTGCAGCTCGGCGTTGGACAGCTTGGAGGTCATCTCGCCGCCCAAGTTCTGGTTGCGCTGAGTATAAAGGCCCAGCCACTTGAAGCGAGGGGCTAGGTCATCGGCTGGAATAGAGGAAAATCCCTGCTTGGAGTAGATATCGATGACGCGCTGCTTGGCAGAAAGCCCGCCGTCTTCCTGCTTAATTACCTCATCGTTATTGAGGGGCTCGGTGCCGTCAATCTTCCATTGGCCTTCGGGCTTTTTGGCGCGGGGCGTGCGCTTGGTATTAGTCGCGGTGGTCATGGTGTAGATCTCAACCTGCCTTTCCAAAGTATTGAAAGACAACGTACCCGTCTAAAATGAGCAGACAAAGCGGTCTTTTTTATTTTCAAGTAAAAAATCGCTCTGAACTGCATGAAGAGAAGAATATTTTCAGAATCTAATTCAACGTCTTGCCGCAACCTAGACTAAACGGTTCAATGGCCAGAAAGTTAAGCCCCAGAAAATGAACCTAGCGGTCTAGACCCCGCGATAGAGAGAAAGGCATTCACGCAGCATGAATCAGCCCTTTAAGGTAGCCGTCATCGGCGCAGGCCCGGCCGGCATCTACGCCTCCGATATCCTGGTGAAAAAGACCGGCGGCGAGGTACAGATTGACCTCATCGAGCAGATGCCCGCGCCCTTCGGCCTCATCCGCTACGGCGTAGCGCCGGACCACCCGCGCATTAAGGGCATCATCAAGTCCCTGCACCGCGTGCTCGATACCGAGCAGATTCGCCTGTTGACCAACGTGCACATCGGCCGTGACATCACCGTTGACGAGCTGCAGCAGCACTACGATGCCGTGGTCTTTGCCACCGGCGCCGTGGGCGACCGCCACCGCGATATCCCTGGCGCGGACTTGGACGGCGTGCATGGCGCCGGCGAGTTCGTCGGCTTCTACGATGGCAACCCGCGCTTTGAGCGCGATTGGGATCTGTCCGCCAAGGAGGTGGCGGTCATTGGCGTGGGCAATGTGGGACTGGACGTCTCCCGCATCTTGGCCAAGACCGGCGATGAGCTCAAGGTCACCGAGATCCCCGATAATGTCTACGAGTCCCTGGCTAAGAACCAGGCTGAGACTGTGCGCGTTTTCGGACGCCGCGGCCCGGCGCAGGCCAAGTTCACTCCGCAGGAGCTCAAGGAGCTGGACCATTCTGAGTCCATTAATGTTGTGGTCTCCCCCGAGGACATCGACTATGACGAAGCCTCGCTGGCCGCGCGCCAGGAGAGCAAGTCCACCGACTTGGTGTGCCAGGTGCTCGAGCAGTATGCCATCCGCGATCCCAAGGAGGCGCCACACACCCTGCAGATCCACCTCTTTGAGCAGCCGGTAGAGATTTTGGGCGAGGACGGCAAGGTCAGCGGCATCAAGACCGAGCGCACCGCCCTCAATGGCGATGGCAGCGTGCACGGCACCGGCAAATTCACCGAATGGCCCGTGCAGGCGGTCTACTTCGCCACCGGTTACCGCTCCGATGCGGTCGATGGCGTGCCCTTTAACCAGGACAAGAACGTCATCAATAACGATGGCGGCCATGTCATCGATGCGGCCGGCGCGGTAGTGCCGGGTCTCTACACCACCGGGTGGATTAAGCGCGGCCCAGTGGGCCTGATTGGCAATACCAAGTCCGATGCCACGGAGACGATTGGCATGCTGCTTGCCGACGCCGCTTCTGGTGCCCTCCCCTCCCCCTCCAGCACCGCGGATATCACCGAAGTCTTTGCCGAGCGCGGTATCGATTACCTGACGTGGCAGGATTGGCAGCGTTTGGACGCGGCCGAGCGCGCCCTAGGCGAGCGCGAGGGCCGCGAGCGTAAGAAGTTTGTGGAGTGGGAGGACATGGTCTCCCACTCGCGCGCCGAAGTTTAGCGACGAATGATGGCAAGGACTTCGTCGACGATGGACTGCACCTCGTCGGCGGTCTTTGCCTCTACATTGAGGCGCAGCAGCGGCTCCGTATTGGACGCGCGCACGTTGAACCATGCCTCGGTTCCCTTGAGCTCGACGGTCACGCCATCGAGCTCATCGACGGACTCAATCTTATCGGCCAGCTCATCCAGCACCGCCTGGGTAGCGGCCTTCTGGTCCTCCACGGTGGAATTGATCTCGCCAGAAGCCTCGTAGCGGGAGTACTCCGCCATAAGCTCGCTCAGCGGCTTATCGGACTGGCCCAGAGCGGCCAGCACGTGCATCGCAGCAAGCATGCCGGAATCGGCGTTCCAGAATTCCTGGAAGTAGTAGTGCGCGGAGTGCTCGCCACCGAAGGCGGCCTGGTGCTCGGCCATCTGCGCCTTGATGAAGGAGTGGCCCACGCGGGTGCGCACCGGGGTGCCGCCCTTTTCCTTAATGAGCTCCGGCACGGTCTTGGAGGTAATCAGGTTGTGGATGATGGTAGCGCCGGGGAACTTCTCCAGGTAGCGCTCAGCAACCAGTGCACAGATGGCAGAAGGAGAAACCGGCTGGCCCTTTTCATCCACCACGAAGCAGCGGTCCGCATCGCCGTCGAAGGCCAAACCAATATCAGCCTTCTGATCCACGGTGAATTTCTGCAGATCCACCAGGTTCTTTGGATCCAAGGGGTTCGCCTCGTGGTTCGGGAAAGTGCCATCGAGCTCGAAGTACAAATCGCGGACGTCGAAAGGCAAGCCATTGAAGACGGCCGGCACGGTGTGGCCACCCATGCCGTTGGCGGCATCGACAGCCACGACGAGCGGCTTGGAATCCTCCAGCGGTACCAGCTTGCGCAGGAAGTCGGCGTAGCCGGCCAGAATCTCCTGCTCGGCAATTGCGCCCTCGGTGCCGGTGAACTCCGGGGTGCCGTCGATAAGCATCTGCTTAATCTGCTCCAAGCCGGTCTCCTGGCCCACCGGTACCGCGCCGGCGCGGCAGAGTTTAATGCCGTTGTACTTGGCTGGGTTATGGGAAGCGGTAAACATAGCGCCCGCACACTCCAGGGAACCGGCGGCGTAGTAGAGCTCGTCGGTAGAGGTTAGCCCCAGCAGGGTCACGTTGAGGCCCTGCGAGGTCACACCCTCAGCAAAAGCGCGCGCCAGAGACGGCGAGGACGGGCGCATATCGTGGCCGACAGCCACGGTGTTTTCGCCTTCTTCCCGCAGGATGGCGGCAAACGCGGCGCCCGTATCGCGCACGAAGTTCTCATCGATATCTTCGCCCACCACGCCACGGACGTCATAGGCCTTAATTACTGCATCAAGATGCTCACGAGTTCGCATAACCTGCAATAGTACTCCCGCCCGCTGGGAAACTACCGCACCACGGGGTTCGTGTCAGTCCTGTTCCGGTTCTGCGGGCGTCGTTTCATCGGGCACGACCGAAAGGTGCGCGCGGCGCGCCTTTTTGGCATAAGCCACGCGGCGGGTGCGAAAGACCGGGTGGTTCGAATTGGCAGGGTCCGCCCCATCAAAGGTCGCGGAATAGTCGATTGGGTCTGCACCGGAGCCGGCGCTGCGGTCATCGACCAAGCCGGTGGTCACGCGGCCGTCTTCCTTGACCGCCTCCGCCAAGGCCATCAGGTCATCTTCTTCGTCCAGCTCAATGCGGTCCACACGCACCAGTTCCCAGCCCACTGGGGCGGAAATGCGGTCGCGGTGGGTCGCACACAGATCCCAGCTGTGTGGGTTCTCCTCTTCCGCCAGCGGGCCGACGACGGCCGTCTGGTCCGCGTAAGCGTAGGTCAATGTCGCCACGGCGGGGCGGCCGCAGCCTGGGCGGGAGCAATGGCGAGAAATAGTCACAGCGCATAAGTCTAAACCCTTGGTTTAGATTTAGATAGTCTTCGCCCCGGCGTGGCTCCGCTAAATCCGGCCCGCCAGCGCCTTAGAATCAGGGTCATGACCGCCGCTCGCCCGCATATCCGCCCCGCCCGCGACCGCCACGGCCACGGCATGCGCGGACCGCTCCTCCCCCAGCAGACCCCGCGCTACCGCAGCGCGCGCGAGCACTTCGACATGGCCGTATTGGAGGCCTATGCCCCCATCCAAAACGCCTTCGCGCCACAATTGCGTGGCCTCGACTTGGCCGTGGATACCATCCCACGCATGCGGCTTTCGCCCGATATGACCGTGCTACCGGATGAGATTATCGCCGATGGCCCAGTTCCCCTTGGCCGCGTGGTTCCCGCCGGTGTAGATTCCGAGGGCCAGCCCACCCGCGCGCGCCTAGTCATCTTCCGCATGCCCATCGAGCAACGTGCCTCTACCCCGTCCGAGCGCTCCGAGCTCCTAGGCACCGTTATTACCGCGCTGGTGGCCAACTACCTCAACTTGGATCCCGAAGAAGTGGACCCGCGCTATAGCTGGTAACCTCCGGCAAGTTTCGCGGCAGCAGAAAAGCCCCTGGCCGCACATTGCGTGCTAACCAGGGGCCTTACTGGACACCTTAATTATCCAATCTCGCGCTTGAGGCGGCGGCGCTCACGATCCGATAGCCCGCCCCAAATACCGAAGCGCTCATCGTGCTCCAGCGCGTACTCCAAGCATTCATCGCGTACCGCGCAGGCCTGGCAGATGCGCTTGGCCTCACGGGTAGAGCCTCCCTTTTCGGGGAAGAATGCTTCAGGGTCGGTCTGCGCGCACAGCGCCTGGTCCTGCCACTCCTGCTCGACGGCACCGAAGAGTTCATCGAGCGACATCTCTGCAGCAGCACCGCCACGGAGAATGGCGTTGTTATTAGCCATTTTGTCCACGCCTTTTCCTTTCTCCGAGGTTGGGTAATTCTCATTAGCGCGACCGACTGTACACCACATTTCCTTTGGGCTACCCCGCCAGGACTGTGTGGAAGTAACGGCGCCGGCCGCTGTTTCTTTCACTGATGTCATTTCACACCGGATCACTAAATATCGTCAACCCGAATTGGCGGCTTCTTCGCGCTTTCCGGCAAAAACGCAGCACACGATCCCCATGCGTCACATCCGTAACAACTGATCCCCCGCGGGGGTGTAGGTAGGGGGTACTACATGTAGTGGTACCCCGTTTTTCTGTCAACAATTTTCAGGAAATTCCGGCGTGTCGCGCGCACAACCCCGCAAAGAAGGGATCCATGCGCTTCATATCTGTGAAGATTTCGTACCATGTCGGCCGGTGCAGACAGGCGTAACAGGTGGCCCCATAAAAGAAAGGCCGAACCGAGGCTCTTTATCCTCAGTTCGGCCTATGTCAGCTAGACCTAGTGCAGCGCCCAGACCACGGCGAAAGCGTTAAGCATCGGAGCTAAAACGCACGCCGGCATCAGGAATAGAAACGCCGGGGAAGACTCGCATGCCGTCGAGAAGCTCGCAGCGTGCGCCGATATGCGCGCCTTCACCAATGACACAGTTCTCAATGACCGCGTTGGCGCCAATGTGAGCGCCGGAGGCAATGATCGAGTTGTGAATGATGGCGCCTGGCTCAATGCGCACGCCGTCAAAGACAACGGTGCCCTCCAGACGGGAGCCCGCGCCCACCTCAGAGCCTCGGCCCACGGCGGTACCGGACAGCAGCAGCACGCCGCCAGCGATGCCGGCGGAGGGATCCACCAGGGATTCACCAGTCTTGCCCTCAATCAGCGGGGAAGGCGCGATGCCACGTACCAGGTCGGAGGAACCACGGGTGAAGTCATCCGGGCGGCCCATGTCGCGCCAGTAGGAGTTGTCTACGTGGCCGACAACTAGACGGCCTTCAGCCAAGAGCCCTGGGAAGGTTTCGCGTTCGACGGAAACAACGCGGTTGGCCGGAATGGACTCGATGACGGAGCGCTTGAACACATAGCAGCCGGCGTTGATCTGGTTGGTTGGCGGATCCTCGGTCTTTTCTAGGAACGCGGTAACTCGGCCGTTGGAGTCGGTCGGCACGCAACCAAACGCACGCGGGTCAGCTACGTTGAGCAGGTGCATGGTGACATCGGCGTCCTTGTCATGGTGCGTGGTGAGGATGCCTTCCAGATCCATGCCGGAGAGCACGTCGCCATTGAAGACCATGACCGTGTCATTGCGCAGCTTGTCGTAGACGTTGCGGATGCCGCCGCCGGTGCCGAGCGCGGTCTCTTCCACCACGTACTCGATCTCCAAGCCCAGATCGGAGCCATCACCGAAGTACTCCTCAAAGACCTCGGCCTTATAGGAGGTAGACATGACGACGTGCTCGATGCCGGCGGCCTTGATGCGGGCGAGCAGGTGCTGCAGGAACGGGTAGTTTGCCGTCGGCAGCATCGGCTTCGGTGTACCGATGGTTAGTGGGCGCAGGCGGGTGCCGCGGCCGCCGACGAGAATCACTGCATCCGTGCTGGCACCGTGGGTGGTGGCTGCTTCAGTCATAGTCTTCCTTATGTATGCGGACAATTTTATTCTGTGATTTTCTGAGGGACAGTGTAGAGCGTATGGCGCGCAATCCAGTTCAACGGCACGCGCACCGAGCCTTAAGAACGTGCCGAGGCTGAGGCAATAAGCCCGCGGACTCGCAGTCCCAGCCACAACGCGCCGCGCAGTGGGGCCTGCCACCATGCGGGGTGGCGGTCTGCCTGAAAGCGATAGGCGGAGTTGTGGTGGGCGCGCAGCATCGCTCCGGCGTGCGCTTGGGTGGAATGCCCCTTAGCGTGGCTGATGACGGCCTCTGGGCAAAAGATGTTTTGGTAGCCGGCGCGCGTGAAGCGATCTCCTAGATCTACGTCTTCGAGATACATGAAGTAGCGCTCATCAAACCCACCGATGTCGTCGAAGGCCTCCCAGCGCACAAGAAGGCAGGAACCGGATAACCATCCGGCCGGACGCTGGGCGGTCATATCGGATTCATCGCGGTAGGCGCGCGACCATGGATTGGACGGCCAGATCGAAGAAAAGAGTGCGTGCCCAATGCCGGTAGCCACGGTAGGCACGGCGCGGGCCGAGGGATAATTGCTGCCATCCGGTTCCACGATGCGCGGGCCCACGGCCGCAGCATCCGGCCACTGGCGGGCGCACTCGATGAGCTGGTCAATAGATCCCGGGGTAAAGGTGACATCGGGATTAGAGATAAGGAAAAATTCCTCATCCACGCCACCGTGCTCGCGGGCGAAGCGGGCACCCGCATTCATGCCAGCGCCGTAGCCGATATTTCCGCCGGTATCGAGAAAGTCCACCCCGGCGCGTTCGCGGGCGGCGGCCTCGGGCACGCCGTCGGTGGAGCCATTATCCGCAAGCACGACCTTGGTGCCGCGAGCGCAAGCGCCCGGCAGGGAGTTCAAAAAACTACCGAGGTATTCACCGGGACTATAGGTCACGGTGATCACGGCCAGCGGGGATTGATTTGGTGTAGTCACAATGGCCCCGAGCTTAGTCACAGGCGCTCCTCGCACTGGGCAGGGACACTGCCCGAACACGCGAAATCGGACACGGATCACTAATTTTTGCCCGTTCTGCCCTAAACTGTCTCCAGATCCCCACCAATCTAGAAAGCCTCCAGTTGTGACTTCTGAGAACACTCGTCGGGCGCGCACGATCCAGCCGGCGCCCTCTGCCGCTAGTGCGGTGAAGCAAAAAGGTTCCACGGCCATCAAGGCGATCGTGGCACTCCTGTCTGCCTTGATCCTGGTGGTATCTGGCGTGGGTTATGCCACCGTGGGTCGACTAGATAATGGCATGTCTTCGGCCACGGACTTGTCCCTGGACGGCCAGGGCTTGTCCGGTGACTCGCACGATGGCGCAGTGGATATCTTGCTGGTGGGCAAGGATTCGCGTACCGATGCCAAGGGCGATCCCCTCTCTGAGAAGGAATTGGCGGACCTGCACGCCGGCGTGGCCGATGGTGAGGAAAATACTGACACCATGATGCTCATCCGCGTTCCGGAGGACGGTTCCCGCGCTACCGCCGTATCCATTCCGCGCGATACCTATGTCAAGGATCCGGACTACGGGAATATGAAGATGAATGCCGTCTTCGCCTCCCACAAAAACGCCAAGGTGGAAGAGCTCGAGCAAGAAAATGCCGAGGCGGAGGCCAAGGGCAAAAAGAAGCCGCACTCGGATAAGGACATCGAAAAGCAGGGCGTCGAAGCCGGCCGCGAAGGGCTGCTGGCCATGGTGCGCACCCTGACCGGTGTGTCTATTGATCACTACGCCGAGGTGGGCCTCTTGGGCTTTACCCTGCTGACTGACGCCGTCGATGGCGTGGATGTCTGCCTCAACGATAATGTTGATGATGATATGTCTGGCGCTAAGTTCAGCAAGGGCAAGCAGACCCTCGACGGCGCCAAGGCGCTAGCCTTCGTGCGCCAGCGCTATAACCTCCCGCGCGGCGACCTCGACCGGATTGTGCGCCAGCAGGCCTTCATGGCGTCCCTAGTCAATAAGATACTGGACAATGACACCCTGGCTAATCCTTCCAAGCTGTCCAAGATTGCCAAGGCGGTGGAGCGCTCCGTAGTCATCGATGATGGCTGGGACATCATGGGCTTTGTCACCCAGCTGGCGGGCCTGGCCGGCGGCAATGTCACCTTCACCACTATCCCGGTGACCTCCATCGACGGCCAGGGCGATTATGGCGAGTCCATCGTCACCATCGACGCCTCCGAGGTCCACCGTTTCATGGATGACCTGGCTAAGACCCACGATGAAGCCACCGATGAATCCAAGGCCGAGGATAAGGACAAGCAGGACAAGGCGGAAAAGGACAAGGACGTCGATCCGAATATCAATATTCACGTCCTCAACGCCGGCAATATTGATGGCTTGGCCGCAGGCATTGGTTCCTGGCTGGAGGACAAGGGCTACACGGTGGAGCGCTCCGCGAACGCGCAGCCGGGCATCTACAGCGAGTCGCAGGTCGTCGCCGCCGATCCATCGAGCAAGGAAGCTAAGGCCCTGGCCAAGAAGCTGGGTGGGCTGCCGGTGGCAGAGAATCCGCAGCTCGACGATGACACCCTCATCGTGGTTGCTACCGATGACTACCAGGGACCTTCCGATGAGGAGGCCAGCGCCCAGCAGCCGGAGGAAGACACCTCCAGCCAGCCGGTTGGCACCCCGGGCAATGACTTCGGTACCGCCAAGGTTTCCCCGGAGATTGACGCCGGCGGCGACGGCCCGCGCTGCGTGAACTAGCACTTCTCCCCTACGATGGGCGGGTATGGAACTACTCGCCCATCTTTTGCGTGCCGATGCCGCCTCCCCGCGGCTTACCGTATACAACGAGGCCACCGGCGCTCGCATGGATTTTTCTGCGCAAACGCTCGACAATTGGGTGGCCAAGATCGCCAATATGCTGGAAGAAGAGCTCGACTTAGAGGCGGATTCCACCATCGCCATCGATCTTCCTTCCTCGTGGCAGGCGGCCGTCGTCGCCTTGGGCGCCCTTGCTGCTGGCCCTTCCTATAGCTTTGGCGAGGCTGCCGCGCTTGCCGACGTCGTCTTTACCTCCCCTTCCCGCTACGCGGCCGCCCACGAGCGCCAGCCCCAGGCCGATATCGTGCTCATTAGCGAGGACCCCTTTGGCCGCGGCGTGGTCGAGTCCGGCGGGGAGCTTCCCACCGGCGCCATCGATTTTGGCCCCACCGTGCGCTTCTACGGTGATCAGTACTTCGGCGAAACCCAACCGCTGCCCCAGCTTGTCGATGCCCCCGCATCCGCCGAGCGCCTGCTTTCTACCGGTTGGTCCGATAATGAGTCTTTCTCCCGCGCCGTGCTCGAGCCCCTAGCCGCTGGCGGTTCCGCGGTCATCGTTGCCGGCATGTGCCCGGCCGAGCGCTTAGAGGAAATCGCCGCCAATGAGAAGGCCACCGCCCGCCTCTAATAGTTTCTACATGCAGGCTAGGCCCAGATATACTTAACCCTCGTTATGCTTCTGGGAATCTCTGTGGACGCATGGTCCTCTATCTTCATCGGCGTCCTCATCCTCGCCGGCACCATTACTCAGGGCACCATCGGCTTTGGCTTAGGCACCATCGCCACGCCCATTATCGCGCTCATTCGACCTGAGCTCGTGCCCACGCTCATTCTGCTGCTGGCACTGTGCATTTCCAGCTATACGCTCGCGCGCACCTTCCGCGAGACGTCCTGGCGAGTTGTGGGCATTTCTTCCCTCGCCCGCATTCCCGGTTCCCTGGTGGGCGCGTGGGCAATCGCCAGCCTCCCACCCGATGGGCTGTCCATCTTCATCGGTTGCGCCGTACTCCTTGCTATGACGCTTTCCAGTTTGGGCTGGAGCCCTCGACCTACCACCGCCAATACGCTCATCGCCGGCGTAGCCTCCGGCATCCTGGGCACCTCGACCTCCATCGGCGGCCCGCCCATGGCGCTCATCATGAAGCGCTTCGACCCAAACCGCACCCGCGGGACCTTGGCGGGCACCTTCGTCGTCGGAACCTTAATTTCTCTTATAATTCTGGCGCTTAATGGGCAGATCACCAGCACTCAGATGACCGCTGCGACAGCCTACTTCCCCCTCGTTGTCGTGGGTCTCATTGCCGCCAACTACCTCAACCGATTTATAGATAGGCACCTCCTCAACCGCATCGTCATCATCGTGGCCATCTCCGCGGCACTCTTGCTTATTGCCGAAGCCGCCCTACTCTAGCCCCGCGCCCTACCCCTCAGCGGAAAGCCCCGGTAGATTCCAGTTACAAAACACGCCAACCTTGGCCATGTAAACGCCTATAACTTATGTCACGTAACATTCATGCTTAGGCATTTTATAACCCCTTTCCACCCGCCTAAATGCAGCGTACGGCGCATATTGTGACATGTCCACAACTTTTCAACAGGGTGCCAACGCCTTCCTCGCAGCCACAGGAACACCCCCACCTAGGGGTGTTACAAATTTGAGCCGATCGGCCGTTGTATATACATCTATCCATCAATAATTTTTCACGCACTACCAGCCATCTAGCGGGAATAAATCCCAATAAACAGCTTGGTCTATATAAAAAATACCCACCCTCCGCTCCAGTAAATATATAGACATCTAAGAGATGAATTAATTATGAGCCTGTTTTAGCGTTATCTTAGCGCAACACTGTGAGTTGCTGGATTTCATTCATAAGTTCATTCATTTTCTACCTGCCCAGGAGAAGTTCTATATGTCGATTCGTCGTCGCATGACCGGCCTGACCGCCGGCCTCATCGTCGCCGGCACCGCATTCGCGGCACCGCTGGCTGGCGCAGCTACCCAGACCGAGTCCTACCCGGAGACCCCGGCCCTGAACCCGGATCTGCCAATCATCCACACCACCCACGGTTCCGACCACATGAAGGCGAATATCCTGAACCCTCGCCCGGTATGTAACCCGTGGGAGGACCACCGCACCGTGGTCTACAAGGTCTCCGACCGCTTCCTGCCGGCCGGCACCATCTCCACCACCAACCAGACCAAGAAGGACATCCCGCTGCAGCAGGATCTGTCCAAGTCTCAGTCCATCTCCCTTTCCGTCAACGGTGACCGCACCGAGACCACGTCCATGAACCTGGGCGGCAAGGGCTCCAAGAAGGGCGCTGAAGGCTCCTTCGGCATTTCTCACGAGATCGCTACCAAGATTGGTGCTAGCGCTTCCTACTCCCTGTCTTGGGATGCTGGCCAGTCCATCGGACCTTACGACGTTCCGCCAAACCACACCGGCGAGGCTACCTACGGCTTCCGCGTGCTGAACATGACTGGCACCCAGCAGTACTGCAAGCCAAACGGCACCTGGTCCACTCCGACCGCTTGGAACGCTATGCAGCCGGTAAAGAACGAGGTTCGCGTCAAGCTGTACGATAAGCTGTCTGACTCCTACGCTCCCAACAAGGACGCTCAGAACACCACCGACGTCAATGACCCGAAGGTCGTTGAAGAGGACAAGAACCTCGAGGCTGACGCAGAGGTAGTCAAGGAGTCCGAGGGCAACGCCAAGGAAGCAACCGAGAAGGTCTCTGAAGCAGAGGGCAAGAACGAAGAGGCTGCTGACAAGAAGAAGCAGGAAGAGGTTGACGCCAAGGAAGACAAGAAGGACTCCAAGCACAAGCTCGACCTCGAGCCTTACCTGACCGTTTCCGGCGCTAAGCACGCTGGCTTCGCAGGCACCGTTGCTCTGCGCGCCAAGAACGTTGGCTCCGAGCGCTACTACGGCGAGTTCCCAGCTACCCAGTTCCGCGTGGACGTGAAGACCGCTAAGGGCCCGAAGGGCGTTGACCGCCTCATCACCCCGCGCTCCTCCAACGGCGCTCACATCCGTGACCTGGGCTTCAACGAGAAGACCTCCACTCGCTCCTTCGAGGTAACCCTGGCTAACCCGATTAACGCTGGCGAAGAGGCCCGTATCGCTAACCTGGACTTCGGCGACGGCAACACCAAGGAAGGCCGCCTCATCAACAACATCGAGGTAACCCAGACC
The DNA here is from genome assembly GCF_022347395.1 of Corynebacterium sp. ACRPF. NCBI lineage: Bacteria > Bacillati > Actinomycetota > Actinomycetes > Mycobacteriales > Corynebacteriaceae > Corynebacterium > Corynebacterium sp. ACRPF. The sequence goes on along the minus strand of NZ_JAKRNB010000009.1, from coordinate 76,331 downwards.
TCCCGCATCAAGGGTGATGACTCCAAGCACAACGACCAGAACGTTGACTCCCGCGAGCACACCCTGAATGACTTTGGCAAGAAGAACGAGGGCCTGTTCTAAGAATACCCTACTTCTGCCCTAGGAAAATAGTTTCCTAGCCAGTCACTCCCAGAAGGCCGCTGCATCATCAAACGGTGCGGCGGCCTTCTTTCTTACCCTCGCCTACCCATACACGTCATTACTCCGCTTCAGATGTTCCCACCGTGGTCGTGGACGAGCACCCAGAGATTGAAGAGCTCTTCGCTCCCCTTTCGCAGTTGCTTACCGACGAAAAGATGCAGGAACTCAACGCCCGCGTCGACGTCGATGGCGAAGACTACATCACCGTGGCGCTAGATTTCTTGAAGGAAGAAAACCTGATCGCGGACTAGCTGCGGCACCTTAACAAGATTCCCAAAGACCGTTGCACCACCCTCGGTGCGGCGGTCTTTAACATTTATTTAACTTAGATCACAAATTTGCTTTCGTTCACCAGAACCTTCAGATAGATTGTGTATGTTACCCCATTCACAAACACTGGAGGATGAATTCTATGTCTCACACGACTGCGAATGCGCCCGCTTCACCAGCCAGCCCACCCACCACTGGCGGTGCAGGTACTTCACCCAGCGGCCAGGTGACCACTAATAAGGCCGTCAATAGCCAATGGACCATCACGCTCTTCGGCACCGCCGTGGGTGCAGGCATCCTCTTCCTGCCGATTTCGGCCGGCAGCTTCGGCTTCATCCCGCTACTGGTGGCTACCCTGCTCATCTTCCCAATGACCTACCTGGCCCACCGCGCGTTTTCTTGGATCATCAGCTATTCCCCGCTACACGGCGAAGATGTCCTCGCGGTACTCACTCACTTCTTCGGCCGCGGCAATGGCATCATCCTGGCAATCATCTACTGGTTCACCATCTTCCCGGTGGTGCTCATCTACGGCGTATCGATTACGAATACGGTCGATAGCTTCATCGTCAACCAGCTGGGCGGCCCGGAAATCTCCCGCTACATCCTGGCGCCACTGTGCGTGGGCCTCATGACACTCGCGCTCGCCTTTGGCAACGCCATCATGCTCAAGATTGCCCAGTTCGTGGTCTACCCGCTCATCGTGGCGCTCGCAGCGGTATCGCTCTACCTCATCCCGCAATGGGACTTGGGCTCCTTCCTGGAAGCCGGCGACCACAGCGCCGGCGGCGTCCTCAAGGCCATCATCCTCATCCTTCCAGTATTGGTCTTCTCCTTCTCCTTCGTTGCCGCCATCTCCCAGTTCTCCCTGGGCATGGAGAAGGAATACGGCGCGGACCACCACGCGCAGTCCGATAAAGTCATCCGCAACTCCGCCATCCTGCTGACCATCTTCACCATGTTCTTCGTCTGGTCCTGCGCCCTGGCCATGGGCGCGGACGGCATGCAGGAGGCTAATGACAAGAACCTGCCGGTACTCTCCTACTTCGCCAACGAAACCGGCACCCAGTTTATGGCCTACATGGCGCCCATTGTCGTTATTTGCGCGGTGGCCTCCTCCTACTTCGGCCACGCCCTTGGCACCATCGAGGGCACCCAGTACCTCTTCAACCTGGGCGCGCCAAAGGCCACGAAGAAGATGTCTACGCGCACACTCGACCTGTGGACCTACCTCTTCATCTTTGTTTCAACCTCCCTGGTGGGTATTTTCAACCCCTCCATCCTGGATATGATTTCCGTCGTGGGCGGTGTCTTCTTCGCCTTCATGACCTACCTGCTACCCATCTGGGTCATCTACCGCGTGGAGGCACTGGCACGGTTCCGGGGCAACAAGACCAACTTCTTCGTGGCGATCATGGGTCTTATCGTGCTCTTCGCCACCATCTGGGGAATGTTCCAATAATTCCACAAAAACATGGTTCGACAAGGCCTTTTCCTCTCTGGCAGGGTGGGAGACATCATGTCAGAACAGGAAAAGGATCCCGACCTAAAGATTAAGCTCGGGCAGAACAACGAAATCAAAATTAAAAACAAGTACGAGACTTTCTCCATCGCCAATGACATCGCCATCTCTGTGGTCTTCATCCTTGGCTCAGTGCTGACACTGGCCGGCATGTCAATGGTCGCCACCGTCTTCTACCTTCTCGGCAGCCTGGGCATGGCAGCCCGCCCAGCTATCCGCTTGAAGCGGCGCACGCACCTGCAACGCATTGGAGCGGATGCCAATACCGCCGAAAGCTACGACTACTAGGCGCAATGGGCAGACGCGGCTAACAGTAAACTTTCAGCAACTCGCAGCGACCTATCAGGCGCAACCCATTGCAGTAGCAGCCCCGTACCCCATACTTAAATCATGCGTTTGAGAGAGCGCATACGAGAGAGATAGAGAGAACCCCTCAGTTTCCAGAGGGCGGCTTTAAGCCGATACATGGGAACACCTTGTAGAGAGAGACGCCTGCGGCCCTCGGTTCCTTTTAGGTTCCGAGGGCCGCAGGCGTTTTACACGGCTCCACGGTACTACTCGTGCAGCTTATTCTTCTTCGACGCGAAGAGAACTGCGATGCCGGTCACCAGCGCCGCGGCCACCAAGTAGAAGGCGGGGGCGAGCTGCAGGCCCGTGACGTCAATAAGCCACGTGGCAATCATCGGTGCGGTACCGCCAAATACAGCGTTGGCGGTATTAAACGTCAGCGCGAAGCCGGACAGGCGCACGTGGGTGGGGAATTGTTCGGAAAGGAAGGAGGGCAGGACGCCGTCGTTAAGCGCCAGCACGCCGCCCAAGCAGACCTGAATGATAATGACAAGGAAGAGCCCGGCGCCATCGAGAAGCATGAAGGCCGGAATGATGGTCGCGCCCATGAAGGCGGCCGCGCACAGCATCGTCGTGCGGCGACCAAGACGGTCCGAAAGCATGCCGGTGAGCAGGGCAAAGCCCACATAGAATGCGGACGCCACCGAGGACGCGATAAATGCCGGCGTCGCAGCCATGCCCAACTCCTCCGACAGGTAAGTGGGCAGGTAAGTCAAAATGACGTAGAAGCCAATGGCGTTGAGCACCGCGCCCGCAAAGGCAATGGCCAGGGCCTTGGGGTACTTCAGAACCTCGCGCAGCGGGGACTCCTCCGGCTCATCCTGGTCCTCAAAGTGGGAGGACTCTTCCGTGTTGCGGCGAATCCACAGGCCGTATAGACCCAAAGGCAGCGCAATCAGGAATGGCACACGCCAACCCCAGGAATCCAGGGCGGCATCATCAAGGACTCCAGTCAGCAGCGCCGCAATGAGCGAGCCCAAGAGCAAGCCCGAGGCCGTCGCGGAGGGCACCACCGCCGAATAGATGCCACGCTTGCCGGCTGGGGCAATCTCAGCCAGGTGCGTGGCCGCGCCCGCATACTCACCGGCTGCGGAAAAGCCCTGCACCATGCGGCACAGCAATAACAAGATGGAGGCGGCAAAGCCAATGGTGGCATAGCCCGGCAGGAATCCGATACACGCGGTTGCCACCGACATCATCACAATAGACACCGTCAGCGTATGGATGCGCCCGTATTTATCACCAAAGTGACCCCACACGATGCCGCCCAAGGGCCGCACCAGAAACGACAACGCGAAAAGCGCAAACGTCATAATCAGCGCGCGACGGCCTTCCATCTCCGGAAAGAACACCCGGGAGATAATCGCGGACATATAGATATAGGCCGCATAGTCGAACCACTCGATGAAGGTGCCAATAAACGCCGCCTTAATGGCCGAGCGATGCTGGCGCCTGGTTTCTTCCGCATCCTCTACCTGCGCCGGCACAACGTCCTTGGCTGGGGGTTGGGCTGTGAGAGGAGACATGCTCCTCACCTCGATTCTGTAGCTCTACAAGCAGGTGAAACGGCGCAGCCTGACTGCGCGCATATCTTCCACCCTACAGAAACAAACTATGTTCTACGTCACTTTCACGCGCCAATGTTGCACATCTCCACCCCAGTCCTGCTTTCCGACGCCCTCCCCACCCCATTCCCAGCCACTAACAGCAACCCAACAGCCGGACCCCATGGCCGCTACAGCCCAGTGCCCCATACTGAGATTGTGCGTTTGAGAGAGCGCATATGAGAGAGATAGAGAGAACCCCTGCAGTTTCCACAGGGCGGCAGATGCCGATACATGGAAACGACATGAGAGACGCCCGTGGCCTCCAGCTCCGAAAGGAACTGGGGCAACGGGCGTTTCCCTAGCTAGAGTCTAGGCATCATGCGGAAGAAGGCCGTTGCGGAAGCTTTTTATCAAAATCAATTAGGCGACCAAAGGCCCAATCCTTATCAGTAAGCAAGCGAGAAAACACCAAACCGGCACCAATAGATCCAACTACCATCATTCCAGTTGCCACATTGGCCAACGCTTGATCCATCTGACCATCGTTCAAATAAAACACCGCCCGGAACATTGTCACCCCTGGGATCATAATCACCGCGGCCGGAACGGTGGTTGTAATGCGAGGAAGACGCGCCCTTTTAGAAGCTACTGCCCCCAGCAACCCGATGATTAATCCACCCACAAAGGCTGCAAAGAAAATGGTTGTTCCCGCGTGAATTAGAATCAAACGAAGCTCATTTGCCACGGTTCCAACGCACGCCGCTACTAAGACCATGCGGCGAGAAGAGTTAAAAAGAAAAGCAAACCCAGCAATGCCCAGAAAACTTGCCATCGGCGCCAACAGAAACCATTGCATATCCTGCACAGGTGCAGGTGGGTCAGGACTAAGTTTTGTCAGCCAGCTAACCATAGAGACCGTGAAAGCCGCCGTGAATATGACGGTAAAGGCGTACCCCAATCTGACAATCCCCGCATCAAGATCAAATCGCGCTATGTCGATCAAAGCAGAGAAAAGTGGAAACCCAGGAATCAGGAATAAAACGGCCGCCACAAAACCCGAGGACAGTTCACTGGGTTCCACCGAGCCTATAGCCCCGAAAAATTCCGTCAACAAGAAGAAAACTATGCTTGCCGTCGCACCACCAGCAATCACTCCTCCAATTTGATGAACGTGACGGTGGAGAACTGTATAACGAACAAACTGGCCTGCAAACGCCGCCAAAGCAACCAACCCCACTGCTTCCAGCGGGAAAAAATTAAGATACGCAAACGCCGCACATGCGATCGCGGCAGCGAAAGAAAGAGTTAGACCGCCCCAGCGCTTTTTGACATTATGCTCGATAGTATCCAGCATCGCCGCTAATTCCTGAGCGGTGATCCCTGCGTAGAGGCGATTGTGGGTTAAATCTTCCAAGGCTTCAATCCGAGAGGCATCAACTGCAGGCGAATGTTGCCGAGCAATGACCGTCCGGAAGTATTCGCCGCGGTGAAACGTACAGGTAATCTGCGTCAGACCCACTGTGGCATCTAGATGGTCAAACCCCAATGCTCGCGCACTCCGTTTCATCCCTCTAAGTACGCGATAACCAGAGGTGCCGGCCCCCATTAGGAGCATTCCCACCCGCAATACAACGTCCGCCTCGATACCCATTTGCCGATGCATCTCCGGATCAAATTGTTGTGCCATCTCTCCTCCTCTGACACTGCTCTTGGCGCACAATTAAAGACTTGTCGACCCCAACCCGATAGCGCGCTTGTAGTTTCCCTAGAATCTTACGCAAAAGAAGCCTCTTGTGAATCAGGCTCATCGATCCAAAAGCCTCCACCTTGATACCCGTAAGCTGATTGAGCCATTTTTTATCCTCCGCCAAATGATTGCCACTATATTCACAGGAAAAAACCAGACCTATGGCAGCCTAGCGCGTTATCTTTAATTTACGTGTTCGAGCGAACGCAAGAGAGATAGAGAGAACCAGTTCCAGCGCCCTGTGGCCCAAGCGAGGCCCGGGCGTTGGAGCTGTTTTAGGGGTCTGCAGGTTGGGGCGTGGAAGGAGAAGGCGTCGGAAAGCGGTGCATGGCTCAAATTCGTGGCTATAGATCCTACGGGCTACTCCCCCCGCCACCTCATACAGCGCGCATGCCAAAAGGAATGGCCGCACACCCTATTGGAGCCGTGCGGCCGAATGCTGCGCTTCGGTTAGCTGTTTCCTAGGTAACTCATCGCAGCGGCGATAAGGGCTTCGGTGCCGGTGCGCAGAGTGGGCTGGAGCAGCGGAGCGAAGTGCGGACTGTGGTTGGGGACATCCTTTTCTTCTTCGCGGCCGGAAAATACCCAGAAGCAGTAGAGAACGCCGAAAGCGCGGGCGATGGTGGAAAAATCCTCCGAGGCGGTGAGGGGCGACGCGGTCGGTGCCGAAGTAGGACACAAAGGCTTCCTTAAGGCGTACCGTGGTGTCCTTATCGTTGCTGGTAAGCGGGTAGGAATCGTGGTAGCTGAACTCGGCAGGCTGCGGGCTGCCGGCAGCCTGACACTCGGCAGTGACGATGCGCTCGATGGCGCCGGTGATTTTATCGCGTACCTGCTCGCTATAGGCGCGCACATTGATCTTCAGGTTGGCCTCGAAGGGGATGATATTGGCCTTCGAGCCGGCGTTGATGGCTCCCACGGTCAGCACGCCGAATTCGGAGGGGTTGAGTTCGCGGGAGATGACCGTCTGTAAACGCATGACGATGGCGCTGGCCAGTACCACGGGGTCAACACTGAGGTGCGGCATGGAGCCGTGCGAGCCTTGGCCATAAACCTTGACGTCCATACTTACCGCGGTGGACATGAATGGGCCGGAAGCCAGCGCCACGGTGCCGGCGGGAAAGTTGCTGGCAAAGACGTGCTGGCCAAGTACTACGTCGGGCGTGGCGACCTTGTCCACAAGTCCGTCATCCACCATGGACTGGGCACCGGCGGCAATCTCCTCGCCCGGCTGGAAAATGAGCTGCAGGGTGCCGGACCACTGGTCAGTGGCCTGCGCCATGAGCGCGCCCATGCCCAGCAGGCTGGCCACGTGGGAATCGTGGCCGCAGGCGTGCATGACGGGGACCGTGTTTCCTTCCTGGTCAACGGCGCTATCGGTGGAGGCGTATTCCAGGCCGGTGTCTTCCTTAACCGGTAGGCCATCGAAATCCGCGCGCAGCATGACGCTTGGCCCGGCACCGTTTTCTAAGACACCGACCACGCCGCCGCCTACTTCAATTTGGGAAAAGCCAAGGTCGGAAAGCTTGTCCTTGATAATGCCCAGCGTGCGCTCTTCCTGCATGGATAGCTCCGGGTGCTGGTGCAGATCCTTATACAGCGGCTCCTGCCACACCTTGACGGAGTCATAGTTGCTGCAAACGGTAGGGACAGACATTGCTTCCTCCTAGTGGGCTCGCGGTGGATTGTGGGGGCCAGTGTAGTGGGGTGGGAGGAAGGTGGGCGTCGGCAAGCGGGGCATCTTTGTAATGCCGGACATAGTTGGGCGGTGGAGCGACCAGCGCCATAGGGGGTTGCGCTGCGACTTTATCGAATATTCGATGACGTGTCTACCTTTAACTCATCGGCTTCTTATTATTCATCAGAAGTTTGTTTTCTGTGTAGCTGGGTGTCACCTGCCCGCCCTAGATTGACCGAGTGACTTTTCAGGAAGACTCTCTCGGTGCCGGTTGCGTCGGCACTACAACCGCATCTCCCACACGCGCGGAAGGCCCCGGTGATTCCGCGGCGCTTGTCCGCAAGGCCAAGCGCAACCGACACAAGGAATGGCTGCTGGCAGCAGCACTGCTTGCTCCCAACCTGATCCTGCTGGCCGTATTTACCTACCGGCCCCTGCTGGACAATATCCGCCTCTCCTTTTTCAATTGGAATATCTCCAGCCCCACCTCCACCTTCGTGGGCTTGGATAACTATGTGGAGTGGTTTAGCCGCGATGACACGAAGACCATCGTGCTCAACACCCTGGTTTTTACCTTCTTCGCGGTGATTGGCTCCATGGTTATCGGCCTAGCGCTGGCCTTGCTGCTCAACCAGAACATTAAGGGCCGCAACTTTGCGCGCTCGGTGGTCTTTGCTCCCTATGCTATTTCCGGCGCAGCCATTGGCATTGCCTTCCAATTCGTCTTCGACCCCAATTTTGGCCTCATCCAGGAACTCTTGGGCTGGTTCGGCGTGGACTCCCCCAACTTCTACGCTGTACCCGGCTGGGCCATGTTCATGGTGACCTTCACCTTTGTGTGGAAAAACCTGGGTTATACCTTCGTCATCTACTTGGCGGCGCTGCAGGGCCTGGACAAGGAATTGGATGAAGCTGCCGCTATCGACGGCACCGGCCGCTGGCGCAAATTCTGGCGCGTGACCATGCCGCAGCTGCGCAATACCACCTTCTTCCTATCTATTACGGTGCTGCTCAATTCCGTGCAGGTCTTCGACATCATCAACGTCATGACCCGTGGCGGCCCGCAGGGCAATGGCACGCAGACGCTGGTCTTCCAGATCTACAACGAGACCTTCGTCAACTTCCGTGCTGGCTACGGTGCGACTGCCGCCACCATCTTGTTCCTCATCCTGCTCATCATCACCCTGATCCAGGTCCGCATCATGGATAAGCGAGGTTAACCCAACATGGCTACTTCTACCCTTCACATGGTCACGGATGAATCCCCCGCTACCCGCCGCGCTAAGCTCATCGGCGGCTACCTGGGCATCCTGGCGGTTCTGCTGCTCATTGGCCTGCCGCTGTTTTGGATTCTGATGACCTCGTTTAAGGCCAAGGGCGATATTTATACCGACCCGGTCAATTGGCTTCCGCCAGTGTGGGAGACCGAGAACTACTCCGATGCCACCACACGTGTGCCGTTCTGGACCTACCTGCGCAACTCGGTGCTCATTACCGCGGTGCTGTCCATCATCAAGATTGTACTGGGAGTCATCTCCGCCTATGCGCTGGCCATCCTGCGCTTCCCAGGCCGCCACCTGGTATTCCTGCTGGTCATTTCCTCGCTCATGGTGCCGAGCGAAATCACCGTCATTTCCAACTACGCCCTGGTCAATTCCTTGGGCTGGCGCAATACCTTCGTGGGCATCATCGTGCCGCTAGCCGGCGTGGCCTTCGGTACCTTCTTGATGCGCAACCACTTTTTGTCCCTGCCCTATGAGCTGGTGGAAGCCGCCCGCATGGACGGCGCCGGCCCTATCCGCCTGCTCACCAAGGTGCTCCTGCCGGTCTCATGGCCCACGCTGACCGCATTTTCTGTCATCACCATGGTCAATGAATGGAATACCTACCTGTGGCCCTTCCTCATGGCGGATACGGAGGATGTCGCCCCGCTGCAGGTGGGTCTGACCATGCTGCAAAACAACGATGGTGTGACCAACTGGGGCCCGGTAATGGCCGCCACCATTCTCACCATCATCCCAATGGTCATCATCTTCCTAGCCTTGCAAAAGTACATGATTCAAGGCCTCACCACTGGCGCCGTGAAGGGTTAGAAGGCTTCTTCCCCACCCACGCTCGCCGTTTCCACTTGTTTTTGTTTCCCCCCCCTTAACCACGCTTTTTAAGGAGAACTACATGCTACGCCGCAAATTCCTCGCCCTGGCCTCCACGGCCGCTTCTGCTACCGCACTCGCTGCTTGTGCCGGCACCTCGTCCACCAATTCACAGGGTGGCAACGACAAGGGCGGCGACGGTGAAGTCACTGAGCTGACTTGGTGGTCCAACCACCCCGGCACGTCCAAGGACATTGAGAAGGAGATCATCTCCCGCTTTGAAAAGGAGAACCCGGACATCAAGGTCAACCTCGTTGATGCCGGCAAGAACTACGAAGAAGCAGCACAGAAATTCAACGCCGCACTCACCGGCCAGGACCTGCCGGACATCGTGGTGCTGTCTGACGTCTGGTGGTACAACTTTGCTATCAATGGCCAGATTGCCAACGTGGATGACCTTGCTAAGGAAGCAGGCATCGACCTGTCTACCTACGTGCAGCCCCTTTATGAGGACTACAAGTACGATGGCGGCCACTTTGCCCTCCCCTTCGCCCGCTCCACGCCGCTGTTCTTCTACAACAAGGACGCGTGGAAGAAGGCTGGACTGCCGGACCGTGGCCCCAAGTCCTGGGATGAGATGGATGAGTGGTCCAAGAAGTTGGCTGAGGCTGATTCCAAGATGAAGCCTTTTGGCTGGGGCGATGCCGTGGACTACCTGGGCTGGATCTTCCAGGGCCCGCTGTGGTCCAAGGGCGGCGCTTACTCCGATGAGTGGGACCTGAAATTCACCGATGACAAGACCATCAAGGCCGTCGAGTGGCTCAAGGACATCACCGATGAGAAAAACGGTTACTCCTACGTGGGCAATGACATGGCCATGGAGTTCGGCACCGGCCGCGCCGCCGCCACCGTCCTGTCCACCGGTGATCTGGCGGGTCTGACCGATACCGCCAAGTTCGAGCTCGGCACCGCCTTCTTGCCTAACCCGACTGGCGACGGCGCCTGCCCCACCGGTGGTGCCGGCCTGGCCATCCCGGCCGGCATCAGCAAGAACCGCCAGCTGGCTGCTATCAAGCTCATTGACTTCATCACCAATGAGGAAAATACCTGCTACTGGTCCCAGAACGTGGGCTACATGCCGGTGCGCTCCACCGCGGTGGACAACGAGGACCAGAAGAAGTTCATGAAGGACAACCCGAACTTCGAAACCGCTATCAAGCAGCTGCCTGAGACACGCCCGCAGGACAATGCCCGCGTCTTCCTGCCCGGCGCGGACCAGGAAATCGGCGGCGCCTTTGAAAAGATCGTCACCAACCGCGATGACGTCACCAAGGTGCTGACCGATCTGCAAAAGACCCTGCAGTCTATCTACGACAATCAGGTTAAGACCGTCATCAATAAGTAGGCTCTCGCAGCCACTCCCCCGCCCCACTAGTTTCTGAAAGGTAACCATGGCTACTGTCACCTTCGATGGCGCAAGCCGCATCTACTCAAAGGACGCGGAACGCCCCGCCGTTGACCGCCTCAACCTGGATATTGCCGATGGCGAATTCTTGGTCCTCGTCGGCCCATCCGGCTGCGGCAAGTCCACCAGCCTGCGTATGCTGGCAGGCCTCGAGCCCACCGACCGCGGCTCCATCCGCATCGGTGGTAAGGACGTCACCGGGGTCAGCCCATCGGACCGCGACGTGGCCATGGTCTTTCAGAACTATGCCCTCTACCCCAATATGTCCGTGGCGCAGAATATGTCCTTCGCGCTGGAAAACCGCAAGGTCCCGAAGAACGAGATTAAATCCCGCGTGCACGAGGCCGCGAAGATCCTGCAGATGGAAGACCTGCTGGACCGCAAGCCGGCTAATCTTTCCGGTGGCCAGCGCCAGCGCGTGGCCATGGGCCGCGCCATCGTCCGCGAACCGGCCGTATTCTGTATGGACGAGCCGCTGTCCAACCTGGATGCCAAGCTGCGCGTTTCCACCCGCGCGCAGATCTCCAACCTGCAGCGCCGCCTTGGTACCACCACCGTATATGTCACCCACGACCAAACTGAGGCAATGACCATGGGCGACCGCGTCGCCGTTCTCAACGCCGGCGTCCTACAGCAGGTGGATACCACCCGTACCATTTATGACCGCCCACAGAACGTTTTTGTCGCCGGATTCATTGGCTCCCCGGCGATGAATATCTACGACCTCACCCATAACTCCTCTGAGCTCACCATCGGCTCTACCCACATCAATCTGGCTAACTACAACTTTGAGGGCGTAGAGACCGTCACGGTGGGCATCCGCCCGGAAGACTGGCAGCTAAGTGATACCGGCAATGGCGGGGCAAAGTTCACCGTCGCGCACGTCGAGGAGCTGGGCAACCAGACCTATGTCTATGGCGAGCTTGACGACGCCGCCGGCAACAGCTCCGCCGACGGTGTACTCAAGTCCTCGACCCGGATGGGTGGCCAGACCGGCATTTTGGTCGATGCCCGCGGCCGCTATGCGGTGGGCGATACTTTCTACGTTTCCCCCGACCCGGACCGCGTGCATCTATTTAGCACCACTACTGGCGAACGCCTGAACTAGAAGTGGCAAATAGGCAGTTGACACCTTAGTTTCTTACTCTTCCCTTTGCGGACAATAAGAAACGGATATATGCTCGCGCGCATAAGACGCCCATGTAGTCCCGTTTACCACGGATATTGCTGGGAATATCGCACTCTGCGAACCTTAAAATCAACCGAAAGGTAACTCACTGCCTATGCCTTCTTTCAAGAAGCTTTCTGCCGCCACTCTGACCGCTTCCGCCATCCTTGGTACCGTCGCCGCACCGGCCGCAAGCGCCAAGAGCGACCCAGTTCGCTCCCTTATTGATCCAGGCACCTGCAAGACCATCACCAATCTGGCCAATGATGGCAAGCCGGTTCCGGATCCTTCCATCCTCCACGATGAAGACTCCGTAAAGCCGTACTTCAAAGATGGCGTTTTGGAGTACAAGGTGGTCGAAAACTTCCCGTACCGCAAGCAGCTGGATGCCGCGGTTGCCGAGTGGAACAAGGCCCTCGGCGACAAGGCTTCCCTGAAGGAAGTTAAGCCTTCCGAGGCAGACGATGACACCGTCGCCATCATCTTCAAGCCCGACCCAAATGGCTATGTCCAGGGCGCTGCCTACCCGGATCACAATATGGTCTTCATCAAGATTCCTAATGCCCAGTACCCAGAGGCAGTCCAGGGCACCATCGCCCACGAGCTGGGCCACATGATGGGCGCAGGTCACTCTTGCGCCGGCGCGCTCATGGCCGGCGCCAACCAGAATCCCATCTCCTACCACGTGACCCCGCTGGATGCAGCGGCTGTCATCCAAGGCCAGTTCGACTAAACTGCCTGCACCTCCCCTAGGTTCCTGCACCGGCACCTAGGGGACTTTTATATACCCCGCCCCTTTGGGGGGTGTTAGCTGGGTCGCATTTGGAGGAAGGGGGACGTCGGCAAGCGAGGCTACTGCTAACGTTTCCGTTATTCAAAGGTTTGCATTAGAAAAGGAGCCCGCTTTATGGATACGTGGGAACCCACCCTGTCGACCGGCCCGCTGCTAGGCATTGCGGTGGCCGCCATTGCCGTGATTTTGGTGCTGGTCATCTATTTCAAGCTCCACGCTTTTCTCACCCTGCTGGTGGTCTCGGCGCTCACGGCGCTGGCCGCGGGCATTCCACTCGAGGGCATTGTGCCCACCATGACCGAAAGCTTTAGTTCCACTCTGGGCTCGGTGGCGTTGCTGGTGGGACTGGGCGCCATGATCGGCCGGTTGGTGGAAGCCTCCGGTGGCGCTAAATCGCTTGCCGACGCCATGGTCCGCCACTTCGGCGAATCCAAAGCACCCCTTGCGCTCGGCCTGGCATCACTGATCATGGGCTTTCCCATTTTCTTCGACGCCGGCCTGATTGTGATGCTGCCGGTTATCTTCGCCGTAGCGCGCCGCTTGGACGGTCCCGTCCTTGCCTTTGGTCTGCCGGCCGCTGGTGCGTTTTCCGTCATGCACGTCTACCTGCCACCGCACCCAGGCCCTGTGGCGGCGAGTGAGTTCTACGGCGCTGACCTTGGCCTCGTCCTCCTCGTCGGCCTGCTGCTTGCGCTGCCTACCTGGTATATTTCCGGCTACCGCTTCGGCCTGCTCTCCGGCAAGAAATTCCCGCTGAAGGTTACTGATGCCATCGCCGGCCCGGTGCTTTCTGAAGAAGAACAGCCGCTTAAGCCCGCCTCTGCCCCAACGGTGATTTCCCTCCTGCTTATCCCGATGGTGCTCATCTTCTTCAACACCGGACTCAATGCCCTGGCGTCCTATGGCACCATCGATGCCGACGCCGCGTGGGTACGGTTCTTTGTCATGCTCGGCCAGACCCCTATCGCGCTACTTATTACGGTGCTCGTCGCGCTCGTGGTCCTGGGACCGCGCCGCGGCGTGGACAAGACCGCGCTAGAAAAGCTCATCGATTCCTCGCTCGGCCCCATCTGTTCCGTCGTGCTCATCACCGGTGCCGGCGGCATGTTCGGCGGCGTCCTGCGTACCTCCGGCATTGGCGACGCCCTGGCCGATTCGCTTTCCGGCCTTGGCATCCCCGTCATCCTTGCCTGCTACCTCATCGCCGTGGCGCTGCGCCTAGCCCAAGGTTCGGCCACCGTGGCGCTAACCACGGCCGCCGCCCTCATGGTTCCCGCCGTGGAAGCCGGCGGATTCAATGAGCTACAGCTCGCTCTTATCGTCGTGGCCACCGCCGCCGGTTCCGTCTTCGGCTCTCACGTCAACGACTCCGGCTTCTGGCTCGTCGGCCGCCTGATGGGCATGGATACGGTCACCACACTGAAGACCTGGACGGTCAACCAATTGCTGATTTCCGTCATCGGCTTTGCCCTGGTCTTGGTGCTCTACGCAGTAGCAGCGCTCTTTTAGGCACCAGCCTTAATCCAAGCAGCAGCTTCCTGAGCAATCTCCTCAACTGTCCGCGTCACATCAAAGACGCGGCCAGTTTCGTCGTCTTCCAGCGGCTCCAAGGTATCGAACTGCGACTGCAAGAGCGACGCCGGCATAAAGTGCCCCGGCCGGTGCTGCATCCGCTCATGCAGCACATCAAAGTCGCCGTGCACGTGCACAAACACCACGGATGGGCAGTACTCGCGAATCAAATCCCGGTACTTCCGCTTCAGCGCACTGCAGCCCACCATCGCACCTTCTGGCCTATCCGCCAGCCACTGACCAATCTGCTTCAACCACGGCTCCCGGTCCGCATCAATGAGCGGTATTCCAGCAGCCATCTTGTCGATATTGGCCTGCGGATGCATATCATCGCCATCGCGGTACTCCAGACCTACCAAAGGCGACAGCGCCTCCCCCACCGTTGTCTTTCCCGAACCGGATACTCCCATCACTACGATGTGGCGGAAACTGTGCTGGTTCATGGTGGCTCCTTGGGTTGGGGTTCTTCCCCCTCGATTTTATCCTCCTGAAGTTCCCAATTGAGATACGCCCATCCCCTGTGGATCGTTCTCCTATTATTATGAGAACGCCCCCTGCTTTGAATTCTAAGGATGCTTTGATGAGTAACCGACAGCAATCTTTTTCCTGGAGAACCGTTCTTCCCGTCGTCTTAGAGACGATGCGGGGTATGTCCGTAGTCGCTTACCCTGAACTATTTGAAGACGTTCAAAAAATTGCTGAAGCGGACTTTCCAGGACAAGCTCACCGCCAGCTCAAAAGCCGATCAGTTGTGGAAGACCGGACGCGATGGGCAGTGTTCTATGCAAGGAGATTAGGCTTTGTCAGCTCCTCTACACCGGGGTCCTTTTCCTTGACCGCCGAGGGCGCCACTTGGCTTGCTTCCAACCCATACCCTTTAGGCAAAGATCAGATCCGAGAAATCGACGACCTTGTCTCTAAAGCGCATAAGCAACGAGAAGTCCATTCGGGCCCGCAAGAAGAGGTTCCTGAAGAATCAAGTGCGGATTTTTTCTGGGTACTTCGAGCGGGCCGTAATGGTGAACGCGAAAAGAAAGCTTTAGAGTCCAATCTAGGCATCCCAGGTATGGACTACGGCCCGGAGGTGAATAAGCAAACTACCTTAGACTCCATCAAGGCCTCGATGGTGCGAGAGCACCCAGATCTCAAAGCACAAACATCCACAAGCTACGCTTCTCAACTCAACCGGTTTAAGAACCAAATGCAGGTAGGCGACCTGGTTCTGATGCCGAGCAAGTTGCACAAAGGGCGAGTTTATTTTGGCTATGTCTCCGGCGATTACGAGTACCGCCCTCATGAGCCAAAAGAGATGCGGCACGTCCGACCGATCAACTGGTCAAGCGATTTCTTCAATCGCGATGACCTAGGAATAGACCTCCAACGATCTCTAACTTCACTGCTTACTATCTGCCAAGTTTCTCGGAACCATGCCTTTGACCGAGTAGAGTCCGTCATCCAAGGCATGGGAGATCCTGACTTTTCCTCTGAAACTCCATTGTCACCGTCGTTTGACTGGCCGGAATTTTTCGCAGAACTCGCCACCAAACTTCTTGCCTTCAAAAACAACCGCGCGGAGCTACTCGAAAAACTAAAAGAGACTGCTGAAATCTCAGGACGCCCGCTCCGGTTCAAGCACCTATGGAAATGGCACATAGATGATGAAGAAGTGCCCGCTACTGATATGGATCCTTTTACCATCCTCGGTGTTGCTAACCGGCAAATTTCGACATCTAATAAGGTGGCAATTTGCCAAGCCTTTAAAACCGTCTTCGGAATTGAAGCCCCAGCACCAACGGATTTTTCGGGACTGCCCCAACTCAACAACTTACGCTCGTGCTTTGCTACGAAGCCGTCAGATGTTATTAATCTAAGTTTTTGGGAGAATAGCTGGAGCCTTTTCGCTTCGGCCCTCGCGGTGAGCCAATCGGATACGCCCGAAAATCGAGCTCAGTTTATACACGATTTCGACGTGATGACCAAAGACCGCCAGATCACGGCATACACCATGGCATTGTTCTGGGCGCGTCCCCGCTATTTCCTCACTTTCGATTCAGTCATCACCAAGTATCTTGCCCAAGACTCCGCGCTTGGAATCAATATTCAGAAAAATGTTTCGACGGGTAAAGATTATTTGCTTACACTCGATGAAATCCGAGATTGGCTTACTACTGCCGAGATCGAACCGGCTAATTTTCCCCAATTGTCTTACGAAGCATGGGTTTTCAACCAAGAACCAACCGATGCTACTGCCCAAACCGTAGAGTCTTCGTCGGAAGAGGACGTCTATACCATTTCTGCAATTATCGAAGACGGATGCTTTATCCCGAAAGACGATCTCGAACTAATGCTGGAACGCCTGAAGGAAAAGAAAAACCTGATTCTTCAAGGCCCGCCGGGTACGGGAAAGACTTGGCTTGCACGTCGCTTGGCATATATCTTGTGCAAGTCAGACGCAGAAGATGTAGTCACCTCCGTCCAATTCCACCCTTCTACTTCTTATGAAGACTTCGTTCAGGGTTTCCGTCCCAGCAGTAGCGGGAAGCTTGAACTAAAAGATGGCCCATTCCTCCAAGCAGTGGAAAAAGCTAAGGAGGACTCCAATCCACACGTAGTGGTGATTGAAGAGATCAACCGCGGCAATCCAGCGCAGATTTTTGGTGAGATGCTTACCCTCTTGGAAGCTGACAAAAGAAACCCTGAAAATGCGCTTACCACGCTTTATAGCAAAGAAGGAGAAGCAGTTTTCCTTCCCGATAACTTTTACGTCATCGGCACGATGAACCAAGCAGACAGATCCCTTGCCATGGTAGATATGGCTTTACGT
This sequence comes from Corynebacterium sp. ACRPF, assembly GCF_022347395.1. Lineage (NCBI taxonomy): Bacteria > Bacillati > Actinomycetota > Actinomycetes > Mycobacteriales > Corynebacteriaceae > Corynebacterium > Corynebacterium sp. ACRPF. Next base: position 59,142 of record NZ_JAKRNB010000009.1, on the reverse strand, counting down.
CGTAGGTTCGCTTTCATTAATCTCGTACCGCAGTTGGGATCCACTTGGCGGAATTTTTGTGTTTCCAACCGTAATCGCAATGACGAGGCTCTCAGTGAAATCGCGCGAAGGATCGAAAAGGTCAATCAATTGATCCGAGACGATTTCAATCTCGGTGATGACTACCTAATCGGACACAGCTTTGTTACTCCACGCCGAAAGCTTGCAGACAGTTCCTTCGATGCAACTATGGAATGGTTTGACCAGGTAGTAGCCTCGGATCTCAAGCCGCTCATAGCAGAGTATTGGTTCGACAATCCTGCGAAGCGAGAGCAGGCCCTCGATGTCCTCAACGGATAGTTCCCCTCAACCGGAAGACATATACGTTCCTATTCGAAGTGTATGGATGCTCCAGCTATACGCCTCGCAGTCTTTTATTGATGGGCATATATCCAACGCCTCGGTGGAAGACGCGGGTGTTGAGCTTCCAGAGCTGATCGGAACGATGCTGTGCGACGCTGTAGAAAGGCGTTTTCGGAGAGAATTGAGCATTGGTTTCACCCTTACCGAACGAGATATAACTCGGGTGCGAGGCCGAATTGACATGTACGAAACCACTCGCCACCAACTCCTTGAAAAGGGACTCATTGCCTGTGAGTTCAATGAACTCACCATCAATAGCAAAGTTAACCAATTCCTTAAGTACGCCCTCGAATATGCAGCACAAATGCTCTTAGACGTAAGCAGTTGCGATGCTGCGCACCGGTGCAAGGTGCTTGCTCGAAGGCTTACTCAAATGGGGGTTTCCAAGCCGAAATCGACAGCCTTCCCTCGTGGAAGGCTGTCTCCTGCAGATAAGAAACCGGTTGCAGTAGCCAGACTGCTTTTGGAATTGGCCGTGCCCGCGCGTGGGGATGACGCCCATACTCGATTCAGCAGAAAGCAACTCACGCAACACGAGCTCCGAAAGCTTTTCGAAAAGGCTCTATTTGGTCTGTTTCAATACCACCTCAGCCCTATCGGTTGGAAAGTAAGCAGCGGAGAATGGTTGCACTGGAATGCTCAACAAACGCCCAGACAATTACCGAGTATGCAGACAGATATCATTCTGCGATCCCCAGAAGGTGAAATTACAGTTATTGATGCCAAGTTCACGAATATGTTTATTGAGAATCGCGTAGGAAACGAATCCTTGAAGAGCCCGCACCTTTATCAGCTTTACGCCTACTTACGTAGCCAAGAAGCGCTTGGCGGAGAGTGGAAAACCGCAAAGGGCATCATGCTCTACGCTTCTTCGGGTCGAAGCTTACAGGATGAGACGATTTCATTCCTCCTCGACGGACACCCCGTAGCTTTCGCTAGCATCAGTCTCGAAACCTCAATTCGTGAGTTTCGCCAGAAAGCGCTTCATCTTGTGGCCCCGAATCTCGAAGTCCTTTAGAAAGAATCTCACGAAAGTCCTTAATGACTCCCCAAGCTACGCAAGCAAAGAAGAGGTGAAACATAAGGGCGCAAAGCAGCCACGTTATGACCCCGAACTGGTGGTTCAGGAGCCATAACGTGGCTGAAAGTTGGGTCCCCTCGCGGTGGACGTGCAGCTGAGGCGGGCGAGGCGAAGGTGGCCTAGGCGAGGTTTTTGAGGGCGTCGGTGACAAGGCGCCAGAAACCGGCGTGGTCAAGGGTGGTGGCGACTTGGGTGTGGCAGGAGGCGTCGGCAGGCTCGCGCAGATCGGTGACGGTCATGCCGGTGGTCAGCGCGCCGGCGAGCTCGACGTGGACGGGGGCCTTGCGGGTCTGGACGATGTCCGGATCGATGAGGTAGGCGATGGTGCACGGGTCGTGTACCGGCGGGTTATCAAAGCCCTGGTTGGCCTGGTAGGCCTTGCGGAAGAAACCAAAGAGGCCGACGACGAACTCCGAGACGGGAGTATTTAGCGCCTTGATTTCGGACTCGACTTCTGGGGTGGCAAGCGCCTGGTGAGTAAGATCGAGGCCCACCATGGTCACGGGCCAGGGCTCTTCGAAGACGATGTGGGCGGCCTCAGGATCGATCTTGATATTGAATTCGGCGACTGGGGACCAATTGCCCTCGTGGTAGCCACCGCCCATGAGGACGACTTCCTTGACGCGCTCCACGATGCGCGGCTCCTTGCGCGCGGCCATCGCGATATTGGTAAGTGGGCCGGTGGGCACCAGGGTGATGGTGCCGGGCTCATGGGACATGATGGTGTCGATGATGAAGTCGATAGCGTGGACGTCGGCAAGCGCCGTGCTTGGCTCCGGAAGTTGGACGCCCTCGACGTCCATGCCGGTGGAGCCGTGGATGGCCTCGGCGACCTCGACGGGGCGCACGAGCGGGCGATCGCAGCCTGCGTACACCGGAACCTCTGGGTGGCCGGCGATTTCCTTGACCACCAGGGCATTGTGGGAGACTTTATCCAAGGTCTGGTTGCCGCCTACGGTGGTAATGCCCAGTAAGTCAATGGTGGGGTTGCCCATAGCTAGGAGCAAGGCCACCGCGTCATCGTGGCCGGGGTCGCAGTCCAGAATGATTTTTCGCGTCATGCCACGAGCCTACTTTCGGGCGTTGACGGCCGCCACGGTGTCATCGATGGACTCCGGGCGAGGAATGAGGAAGGACAGGGCAAGGGCCGCAAGCAGAATAATGACGCCGGCGATCATGCCCGCGCGGTAGCCGTGCTCGAAGGAACCAGAAACCGCAAAGAGCACGGCGAAGGACAGACCCGCGCCGAGGTTGAAGGCACCGGCGTTCATGCCGGGCAGGTAGCCCTGGTTATCGGCCGGTGAAAGCACAATGCCCAGGCCATTGAGCATAATATTGGCAATGCCGGCGTAGGTTACGCCCAAGAAAATGGAAACGAAGAGCAGGGTCCATGCGTTCGGGGCGCCTACCACGAAGATGGAAATAATCAGGCCGACGACGGTGCCGATGAGGCCGATTTGCAGGACGTACTTATAGCCCATCTTGGAGGCCATCCAACCGGCAATCGGGCCGAAGACTAGGCCAGCGAGGGCGTACGGGGTAAGGGTGACCCAGGAAATGGTGCTGGCGGAAATGCCGGCACCGGCATCCGTGTCCTGGCCGAGGTTCGGAATAAGGCCATTCATTACGGCAAAGACGCCGGTCATGGTGAGCAGCGTGGTAGAAAGCAGTGCCCACGTGCGGCGCTGCTTGAGGTAAGCCACCGGCACGAGCGGGTCGGCGACCTTCTTCTCCACATTCCAGAAGGCCCAAAAGCCGGCGGCACCGATGAGAAGAAGGATAATGACGAGGAACCAATTGGCCTCGGCAAGTTTGCCGGCCTCGTTGAATGCGGTGAGAACGCAACCCAGCGCCACGGCCAGGGGCAGCACGCCCGCCCAGTCCATGCGCGGAGTCTCGGTGGCCGTGGATTCCTTGGTAAATGCCTGGACTGCTACTACCGCGATGGCACAGAGTACTGCCATGGTCCAAAAGACCGAGCGGTAGCCAAAGTTGCCCGCCAGCCAGCCGCCGGCCAGGGCATCCACGCCCGCAATACCACCATTTACCGAGGTCACAATGCCCAGCAGCAGTGCGTATTGCTTCTCATTGAGCACCTGCTGGCGCAGCATAATGAGACATAGAGGGACGGTCGGCCCGGCCACGCCCTGGATGATGCGGCCGATGAGCAATACAGCGACGTTCGGTGCGACGGCCGAGGCCACGCAGCCCAGCGCAGCAACCGCCATCATGCCAACGAGAACCTTCCTGCGACCGATAAGGTCGCCCCAGCGCGGTAGGAAGAGCGAGAACAATGCCGCGGCCGTAAAGAACGCAGTCTGTGTTAGGCCAATCTGTGCGGTGGTGGCACTCAGATCATCTTCCATCGTCGCCAAGGCAGGCGAGAGCATCGACACATTGAGCTGGAAGGCAAACACTGCCGTCAGCAGTGCGAACATCAATGGAATATAGGAGCTGGGCTGGAGCTTTGGCGGCTCGGAGGTGGTGGTGGAAAAATTTGAACGTCTAGAAGAGCTCTTCATGCAACGGAATTTTACAAGGAACGCAAATTTTTAAAATCAAACATACGACCCGATTCTTGGCTCAGGCAAAAGATCCTTCCCGATGCTGAAATTCTCGATCTAAATCGGTAAAAATGATCGTAACTTGATAGTGACTCAGGACTTTCTTTGATACTGAACACACTGTTTTCGACAGAACCTCCACCCCTGGAACTTCATGACAACATCAGCCGATTGCAAGCCCCAACCCCAAACCTTGTGGAACCAAACAATTGTCTGGGGCCCACGAACCCCAATCAAGAAAGTTTTCCCACTCGCCGAGCCCAAATTGGAACTATACTGGCGCTTAGGAGTATCGGGCCTATCGGTAGTACTAGTGGGCTATATTTTTGCCCACCTCCTGTCACTTTCCCCCTCGAAAATCGATTCTTCTTCCGAAAACCCACTCAGCCTGTCTACGGTCATAACTTCTACCACAGTTTTAGCCGGTATTTACCTCTATTTGGAAAGACCGGAGGCAGAAAAGCACTATCGTCGTAGGCACCGCGAATTAGTAGGAGTAGGCTCGTTCCTTTTACTGTTCATCATGTTCGCCTTAAGCGCTGCCTATACACTACTCCCAGCGATTAATGGCAGTCATTGTACAGAAGAGACCACCTTCCTCTTTCACTGCTTTATAGTAGGAGAATTTTGGATAGAGCTAACTTCCGCAACGACACTCATCCATCTAATCGTGTTGTCCGTTTTATTTTTCGGCGGCGTTCTTCTACAACTACTTCGAATCCCAAGAGGTTTGGCAAGGAGGGACCGGATAACGGAAAACGCTCACCTCATACAAGAATCACTTGTAAGAATCGCGGCACTGCAATCTTCAAACGCAATCGACGCTCTAGATGAAGCATCCCTCTGGTCTGCGCCCAATCCTCGCAAACAAAAGTTGAAGCTGTACGGATTCGAAGCATTAATATGCCTTCTGCACTGGATAATACTAACCACAACAAAAGTAATCCCCATTTGCATACTGCGCTTCTTTAACCAACTGCCATCTTGGCCACCAGAGTTAACTTGGTGCCATTTTTTAATCGTGACTTCGTTTTCAAGCTTCATGACGATATGCGCGTTTTACTCTTTCCACTCGGTCAGGGCGGAATACCAAAAGCTGAGTGCAAAGGTTCCCTCCTACCTCTTTTTCATCGTGTCTGCCTATTTTTCGTTGTCCATTGATTTGATTTTAACTATTAAGCTCACTTCACCCTGGCCCCTGATCACTTCCCTAGCCTTCAGCGGAACCTATGCATGCTTCTGGCACCGTGCGACGAAAGAGGTTCTTCCAACCCCAGACAAAAAAGCTAGGAACAACCCCAGTAGATTCTGCGACGATAGTCACCCACTAAGCACTACTGAGATTCAAAAGAATCTGGACCATCAAAAAAAGGGGCTACTTTAAAAAATTTTTGACGTCATTTTCAATAGCAAGCAAATTTGATCGCCGCCTACACTTTTCCGAAGCTACTTGTTATCTTCTGCCCGAATCGCCGGAAGGCTCATCATCCTGGACGATCCAGCCGTCGAAGAGTGAAGGACTCAGAAGATACAGCTGCAGAGCGATAATTTCTACACATTTAACCATAAATTCTTTTAACGCACGAATGGGTCTACTTCAGCTTATCGAGTATGGCCTTGAGTTACGCTCCAACCAGGAAGATTATAATGCAGCCATCCAAGGGGAAATTGTAGCTATTGATAAGACAATAGTCCCTTCCGCTAATACCAGATCGTATTCAACATCCAAGACTCTATTCAATTTCAACGACCACTGGAGTTAAGTCTGATTTAACCAGCGATTCACTGCGGCTATTTAGGCTGGAAAAGTTCCTTATAGGCCTTTTAACGGAGCTTTGTATGTCTGATTCAAATAGTCGTCCTTCTTTTAATCGTCGTAATTTCCTGCAGATTGCTGGTGTTTCGGCCGCGGCGGTGGCTGCTGGAATTAATGCACCGGCCAAGGCGGGTGCACAGTCGAGTCTGAGTTCATGGGGTTCTTCGCAAGGCGGTGAACTGCCGCAGGATTCGGAGCTTTTTGGCCTAGGTGTAGCGGCGGGCACGCCGCGGCACGATTCGATGATCTTGTGGACGCGCCTGGCCCCTGAACCGCTGGCCGAGGATGGCCATGGCGGCATGACCGGCGGCGATGTTCGCGTGGGTTGGGAAGTTGCGAAGGATGAGGGGTTTGGGGACGTCGTCAAGCAAGGCGAAGCACTAGCCCAACGCGAGCTGGCGCACTCGGTGCACCCGCAGGTGACTGGGCTGGAGCCTGCAACTGAGTATTTTTATCGCTTCCGTGTGGATGGCAAGGTGAGCCCAGTAGGTCGGTTTAAGACTCTGCCCGCGCCCGACGCAAAGGTGGATAATCTCACCTTCACCGTAGCTTCCTGCCAGGCGTGGTACCACGGCTATTTCACCCCATGGAAGCACATTGCGCAGGAACCGGACCTGGATATGACGATTTTCGTGGGCGACTACATCTACGAGTACGGCATTGTGGAAGGCGATAATCTCTGGCGCCAAGGCGCAAGCGTGCCTGATGTTTTCAAGGCCAAGGTGGAGACTCTGGAGCAGTACCGCCTGCGCTACTCGCTCTTTAAGTCCGATGAGAACCTGCAGGCCGCTCACGCGCGCGCCGCGATGGCGATTGTGTGGGATGACCACGAAGTAGAAAATAACTACGCCGGTAATTGGTCCGAGATTGGCACCAAAGCCGAGCACTTCCTCTACCAGCGTGCGGCTGCTTACCGTGCCTTTTACGAGAATCTGCCGGTTGCCCCGCCTGCGCTTCCCGAGGGCCCCAATAACCGCATCTATGATTCCTTCGACGTGGGCACGCTTATGCGTTTCAATCTGGTCGATACCCGCCAATACCGCGAAGAATCTGCAGAAGATGCCAGCATCTTGGGCGCGGAACAGGAACAGTGGCTCAACGATAAGCTCGCCACCTCCCCGGCACAGTGGAACGTGGTGGTCAACAGCGTGGTCGTCGTGCCGATCGCCGATAGCACCGATCAATGGGACGGCTTCCCCGCAGCGCGTCGCCGGCTTATCGAATCCCTTTCCAAGGTCAGTGACCCTATTGTCTTCACCGGCGATATTCATCAGCACTGCGCTGCCGAAATCCAATCTGAATCCGGCCAACCTGTAGGAGTGGAATTGGTTGCTACTTCCATTGCTTCCGATGGCGATGGCTTCGCCGGCTCCAAGAGCACCGAGTGGCTGGAAAAGCCATATGTGAAGGCCATGGATAAACGCCGCGGCTACATCAAGGTGCGCGCTACCCATGAGCACCTCGACTCCGAATTCGTCGTGGTGCCTTGGATTGAGCGCGATGATACTGCCCCGCGTGAGACTGCTTTCTCCTTCCGCACCAATGCCGGCGAGCACACGCTGCGCTCCCTCTAAACCCCGAAAGGACAATTCATCATGGGACTTTTTAGCTCGCTTTCCTCTTCTTCCTCTCGCCGCGGTTCTTCCCGCAAGAACTCTTCTGACCAGGATTCCTCTACCCCAGCTCCTGGTACGGTTGCTGCTCCGCCAGCCGCAACCGGTGTTCAGGCGGAACCGCAGCTCATGGAAAATTACGTCACCTGGGAGCCTGCCTCCTGGGACGTCGTTTTGGATCACTACCGCGTCATCGGCACTGATCCCAATGGTGTAGACGTGCTGCTGGGCAAGACCATCTTTCCCTTCTTCCGCCACTCCCGGCGCGATGTTGCCGGTGAAAAGTGGACTTATTATGTCAAGGTGGTGGATGCTGCCGGTGCTGAGTCCACTCCTTCTGGCAAGGCGACGTCTACCTCCCTACCTTCGGTCACTGCTGGCACAGCGCTAGCTACGATTGGTTCCTTTGACCGAAAGGGCACGGAGTTTCAGTATTCCCCAAAGGATTACAAGAAGATCGTCACCGCGCACCCAGACCAGACAATCACTGTTGGACCGGATGCTAAGCCTGCCGACGTCCCCTATCTCCTCCCCGGCCCCGGCGATAAGTGGGCTGGCAGCAAGGCCTATACGCTGAAGTGGACGGTGAAATTGGATAAGCCCACCGCGAAGGCGGCACTGGCGCTATGGCTCATTGACACTACCAAGCTCGGCGGCATTCTCGACGTCACTGTTAATGACTTTCATAAACAAGTAGAGCTCCCACAGGGCGCAACGCAAGGTTCGCGCCAGGGCGATGCCAGCGGGGAGCCGACCTCGCTTCGCCCCGCAGCAATCGAATTTGCGCTCCCAGAGAACACCTTGCAAGAAGGTGAAAACGAGCTGGTCTTCACCCTCCGAGAAGGCGGCTGGCTAGCTTGGGATGCGCTGGGGATTTTTGCTAGATAACACTTTAAAATCAGCGCTTTGCCCAGAAACGGGAAATTGTTCACCAAATCCTGATGTACGGTGGTGCTATCTGCCCCCTTCTATTACATCGTCGGCATCAAACGACGCCGACGTTGAAAGGACTTAGCTCCCGATATGCCTACTGTTTCTGATCGCCTGCACCGCGCGCAGCAGGACTTTAATGCGGTGATTGCCGTCATCCCGTTTGATGAGCACGCGGTGGATGAATCGCCCACGCTTAAGGGGCAGCCGGTGGCATTCAAGGACATCGTGGATGCCGCTGGGGTGTCTACCACCTGCGGCACCGAGGTGAATGTGGGCCGCACTCCGGTCAAGGATGCACCAGTGGTGCAGCGCTTGACGGCGAAGGGTGCCCTGCCGGTGGCGAAGGCGAACCTGCAGGAGTTTTCCTATGGCATTTTGGGCGATGCCTCGGCTTATGGTCGCGTGATCAATCCACGTGATCCGGAGGTGTGCGGCGGCGGATCGAGCTCCGGTTCGGCGGCGTTGGTAGCTTGCGGGGCGCTGCAGCTTACGGTGGGCTCCGATAGCGCCGGCTCGGTGCGCGTGCCGGCCGCATGCCAAGGCGTGCTGGGGTTCAAGCCCACCTTTGGGGTGATTCCGGTCGAAGGTGTCTTCCCCTTTGCCCCGAGCTTTGATTGCATTGGTTTCTTTGCCAGCTCGATTGACCTGATTGAGCAGGCTTTTATTGCCACTGCGGAGGAGGAGCCGGCCGCGGCGCAGGACGTTTCTGCTGTTGATGTCACGGCCCTTAAGGCCAAGGGCGAGCGCTTCGCTAATCTTCTGGCCACGCTGGAGCGATCGGACTTTGAGCTCACCGAGGGCGCGGACTTGGAAGACACCATCGCCGCTACGGCCAAGCTCTATGAGCCGATGCGCCTGAAGGAAGTCTATGACGTCCACCGGCCGTTGCTGGATCAGCGCGATAAGTACCAAGACGTTATCTTGCAGCGCGTTCTGGGTGGAGAAGATATCAGCCAGGAAGACTACGACGCGGCCGCACGGGGCGTAGAGAAGCTGCGCGAAGACGCCCTTGCCCTGCTTGCCGACGCCCCCCATTATCCTCACCCCCACCCTCGATTCCGGCCCCCTCAAGTGGTCCGATATCACCCCGGACAATACCGCGGAGTCGGCCGCGAGCCTGCGGCGGTGGACCGAGCCATTCAATGTGCTCGGCTGGCCGGCCATTACGGTGCCGCTGCGCGGCGAAGAGGAAGAAGGAGTGGGTGATGCGGTGCAGGTCGTCGGCAAGCCGGGCGAAGACCTGACCGTCCTGCGCGTTGCCCGCGCCCTGCAGGCCCTACTCTAAGCCCCCTGCTAGAAGGGTCTTTTCCTGTGTGCGCGGCCGCCAATAGGCGGCCTCGACGGCGGTAAGTTCCTTGAAGTGCGCTGAGGTGAGCTCGTCCATCGCTTGGATATAGCCGGGGACCTCTTCGCGCGGCAGGCGCAAGCCCATGGTCAGGTGCGGGGTCCAGCGCGGCCCGCGCCCGTCCGGGTTTGCGGCGCTGATTTTTCGCGCGGCGATTTCTAACTCGTCGGCAGTCTCCAGCAGCCAGGCCACCGTCTGTTTACGCTTGGTGCCAAAAATAACGTTTCCTACCCGCCGGAAATCCGCGGGGATAACGGCCGGCAGCAGCTGGGCCGCCAAATCCACCACTTCCGGCTGCATGTGCGGCGAAAAGGTGACCGTAATGTGCGGGCGTTGATGCTGGACGGGAAAGCCGCGCTCAGCTAGGCCGGCAAAGATGTCGCGCACCTGATCTTCCTGCTTTTGCGGCAGGTAGAGCAAGATATTGTCCGGCGATGCTTTACTCACGGGCGAGCGTTCCCCTTTCTGTTGCGAAGTGCCTCCAGCGTACCGACCATCACAATAAGTGAGAACCCCCTTCCCCTTCATTAAAAAATCATTGCCATTTTACAATGAGGGTTTTATAATGACGCCATGGGTTGGGATGCAGTTAATCTCCGTGAGGCACTTGAGCAGCTGCGGCTCTTTGGCGATGACCGCACGATGCTGGAATGCAAGCGCTCCTTCCTTCGCGCACCGCATGATTTGGCTCGCACCATATGTGCTTTTGCAAACATGCCAATGGGCGGTGACATCCTTTTGGGCGTCGATCAGAGCCTCAACTTTGCCGCCACCGGCGTCGCGCACCCTGCACAGGTAGAAAAGGCGGTGGCGGACCAAGCAAGAACGCTTATAGAACCTGCGCCCCAGCTCTCTTTTACCCACATCAGCATCGATGAAGCGGTAGTAATCGCAGTGACGGTAGCGCCCCTTTCACCCATACTTAAACCGGCCCGCATCAAAGGAGAGGCCTACCTACGGCAAGCGGATGGCAATTATGTGATGGGCCCGAACGATTTGCGCATCCTCGAGGTGGCGGCACTCCACGAATCTGAGCAAGAATTTTATGACCAGCAGACAGTGCCTGGCAGCGGCCTGCGGGACATGGATGAAAACATTACGGCAGAGGCGCTACGCACGGCCCGCTCACGCAGTAGGCGCCTATCCACCATTACAGACGACAAGCGCCTCCTCGAGGTACTTGGCGCAACCGTAAACGGGCAACTGACCGTAGCCGGAAATTATGCTCTCGGCTTCTTACCGCAGGGAAAAATACCTGCCCTCGGGGTAACCGCGGCGGTGCAGCTTCCGCGGGAGCACGCCGCGCGCACGCGAAATCTCACCCATTTCGACGGACCTCTACCCGCTCTCCTCGATGATGTGGTGGATTGGCTGCGTGCCAATCTGCAGGCCGACCTGCGCTATGCGGAAAGCGGTCATGTGGAAGAGATCCCGGAAATTCCGCCGGCCGCCCTTCGGGAGGCTGTAGCAAACGCGTTAGTGCACCGCGATTTAGGACCACACACGCGAGGTGTGGGAAAAAGAATTGAGGTTCGCATCACCCGGCAGGCCGTGATCATTACTAGCCCTGGTGGGCTGCGAGGGGTCTCGGTCTCCCAATTGACCAGCACCACCCTATCCAAAGCTGCAGTAAATCAACGCCTTTATGAGCTTGCCAAACTAGTTCGCACCAGCGAAGGACACCCGGTCATTGAAGGCGAGGGCGGAGGCATCCGAGAGATGATTCGTGCCTGTTTAGATGCAGGCCTAGCTGCGCCGCGCCTTATAGATACTGGCACCGAGTTTCGTGTCATCTTCCCCCGGACCAGGCCGGATAGCCCGCATCGAGTTTCTGCCCGTCCCGCGATGAGAGCAGTGGAAGCCAACGTAGAGGACGAGCTTCGTCAGCTAGGTAAGAACGTTCCGCAAGTTTTTCACAGTATGCAGCTCGGCGCGGAGGCGGACTATGCTCCCGCCTTAAGCCTTCACGAGATCGCGGAACGCACCCAACTCAGTACCGGGCAAGCGCGCTACGCGCTCAAGGCCTTGGAGAGGAAGGGCTGGATTGTCATGCGGGGCCAGCGTGGCTCGCAACGCACGACTTACCAGATCCGCAGAGAATAGACGCGCCGGCTCTTGTGCCAACGCAAACGATTGCCGTTTAATGAGAGTCATGAGCACTACAGAGTCATCGCCCTCATCCTCGCCATCACGGCGTGTCCGACGGGCATCGCGCACACCTATATGGCGGCCGAGAACCTCGAGGCCGCAGCCCAAGAGCTGGGCTACCGCATCAAAATTGAAACTCATGGTTCCATCGGCGTCGAGGGAGCCTTTAGCAAGCAAGACATCGAGGAAGCCGACGCCATTGTCATTGGTGCCGATACGGTCATTTCCAAGGACCGCTTCCACGGCAAGCGTCTCGAAGCCACCGGTGTGGACGAGGCCATCAAGCACCCGAAGGAACTGCTCAGCAGGTCCTTGAGCGCTTCGCGCTGGGAGGGCTCTTCCGAAAGGACGGAAGAAGAGGCGCCTGGTAAAAATAGCGTTGGCCAAACCTTGTACAAGGCGCTGATGAACGGCGTCTCGCACATGATCCCGTTCGTGGTGACCGGTGGTCTGCTCATTGCGGTCGCCCTCTCCATCGGCGGCACGCCCACGCCTGAGGGCATGGCGATTCCGGAAGATAGCTTCTGGAACACGGTCAATGAGCTCGGCGCCCTGGCGTTCTCGCTGATGGTCCCAGTCCTCTCCGGCTACATTGCGGTGGGCATCGCGGATCGCCCAGGCCTTGCCCCTGGCCTTATTACGGGCCTCATCGCCACCACCGGCTCGCTTTACGGTTCTGAGGCGGGCGCCGGATTCTTGGGCGGCATTGTCACCGGTATTTTGTCCGGTTATGTGGCTCTTGCCATTAAGAAGATTCCGGTGCACAAATTCATCGCACCGATTTGGCCTATCATCGTCATCCCGATTTTCACCACGCTCATCGTGGGCCTCATCTTCATTTTGCTCATTGGCGCACCGGTCTCGGCCGCGTTCGAGGCAATGACCAACTATCTCGCTGGAATGCAGGGCTCCTCCGTCATCGTGCTGGGCCTAATCCTGGGCGCCATGATCGCCTTCGATATGGGTGGTCCCTTCAATAAAACGGCTTTCCTCTTCGGCGGCGGCATGATCGCGGCCGGCAATGCTGCACCAATGGGCATGGCGGCATGTGCGATTGCAGTACCTCCCCTCGCCGTGGGCGTAGCGACGCTGCTGCGCCGCCGCTGGTTTACCAAGGCCGAAAATGATGCGGGCATCGCCGCGTTGTTCATGGGATTCTTCGGCATTACCGAGGGCGCCATTCCGCTCGCGGCCGCACGCCCGCTACAGGTCATCCCCGCCAATGTTGCCGGTGGTGCCGTAGCCGGTGCGCTCGCCGGTCTTTTCGGTGCACAAGACCACGTCATGCACGGCGGCCCGATCGTCGCGGTGCTCGGCGCGGTAGATAACGTCGTTGGCTTCTTTATCGCCATGCTTGCCGGCATCGTGGTTTGCGCTGGCCTTATTCTCCTGCTGGTGGGATTGACGCAGCGCAAGGATAAGCCACTTGTTGCAGTCGATACGATTAGCCTCGATAAAGATCTGGGTTCTTCTAGCGAAGAGGTCATTCGCTCCATGGTGAAGCTCACCTCCGCGCGCATGTCTGATGCCGAGGCGGTCGCTAGCGCCGCATTGAAGCGCGAATCTACCCGTTCCACTGGTGTGGGTCACGGTGTGGCCATTCCGCACGCTCGGTCTGCCGGGGTGAAGGTACCAACTCTCGCCTTCGCCCGCCTGCCCCAGGGCATCACGTGGGCAGAGGGCGAAGACCCGACTACCTTGGCCTTCCTCATTGCTGTTCCGGATAACGCTGGAAAGCAGCACCTCAAGCTGCTGTCCAAGCTGGCGCGCAACATCATGAAGGAGGACTTCCGCGCCCAGCTCCACGGTGCGAAGACGCGCAAGGAAGCCGCCGACATCATTTCCTCGGTACTCTCCCCTGTACCATCGACGGACAAGGCAACCGCGACCACCCCAGCCTAAATTGTCTTGTAACTGAAAGCGCTCAGCAATTGTCCCCGCTGGGCGCTTTTCTTATGCCCACACAACGTAGGGATGCGGCGGAAGGGCGGTTTCGCGGGAGGAACAGCAGTAGTGAGGCGATCTCAAGCGAGACCAGGCATCGTCATGGCGCTCTCTTACGTTCCTTAGACGGGCAGAGAATCACAAGGTTCCCTATAGGGTTTGCCAAGAATCGCGCCGGTTTTGCCAGCAACAACCTTAAAACAAGGGCCATATACCTTAAAACAATCTCATTTCTCTAGGAACCTGAGATATTTGTTGAAATCTACCCCCGTGGGGGTGGGGAGCCGAGCGCCATCACTGAGGGAATTTAGGGGTTCCCTAACTCAAATCGAGAAGTACCTAAGAGGTAATTAGCTTTACGCGACATCAACTTCAAGAATCCTAATATTTGCTGGTCAGCTGGCTTTTACCCGGGCAGAATTGGTTAACTTTTAAGCGAAAGGGAACGGAGGTTAGCCGTTAACACTCCTAGATCCCCACCTTATAGATTCCTCCTAGGTCCCAGTAGAAAGGTACCGCCCATGTTTACCCCCAAAGTTCACTTCTCCGCTAAGAAGTTCGTCGCTCCGGCACTGGCAGCAGCCGTCGCCCTCGGTGTTGGCGTAGCTCCTGCAGAGGCGTCCAGCTCCTTCGGCAAATTCGGCCGCGTGAACCTTCCAGTACCATCCGTCAACCCGCCTGCCGCTCCGGCTGCCGCTGCAAAGCCGGTTGCTCCGGCCTCCAACCGCGTACAGAACATCATCAATCACACCAACGCTTACCGCCAGGCACACGGCCTGCGCCCGGTTCGCGCCAACGCCGCACTCAATGGACTGGCTCAGGATTGGGCAAACCAGCTGGTTCGCGCCAATAAGCTCAGCCACCGCCCACAGCACTGGAACTACTACCCTTCGAATATCCCGGCCGGCGGCGAGAACGTACTGCAGGCATGGAGCGACTACTCCGATGCACAGCTGGTAAAGCTCTGGTACGAATCCCCGAGCCACCGCAAGATCATGCTCGACCCGCGCGCCAAGACCATCGGAGTCGGCGTTGCCATTAACTCTGAAGGCAAGCTTTACGCTGTCCAAAACTACGGCCGCTAAAGATTTCACAAGCTAGAACCTTCGGACCCTTGGGCTCTAGCAGGCCATGCCGCCTCCTCCCGGACCTCTTACCCGGGACGGGGCGGTTTTCTCGCGCCTAGGTGGGGGTGCGCACGCGGGTAAACGAAACGTAACCGTCTTCACAAATGACAGTGGCGAGGGTTACACTTAATGACATTCGAATTGTTCAACAATCTTAAGGACGGTGTTGAATGTCCTCGCTCCATATCGATCTCAATGCGGATTTGGGAGAAACCACTGCGGGCAATCCGGTCGCAGATGACGCGGCAATGCTGGAGATGGTGTCCTCCGCAAACGTGGCCACCGGCTTCCATGCGGGCGACCCACACTCGATTGCCGGCACGCTCAAGGCGGCAGCAGAAGCAGGCGTGACCGTAGGCGCACACGTAGGTTATAACGACGCCGCAGGTTTCGGCCGCCGTTTTATCGATTACAACCCGGACGAGCTAGCAGACGAGGTGACCTACCAAATTGGCGCGCTCGACGCTTTGGCCCGCGCCAATGGCACCAAGGTCTCCTATGTAAAGCCGCACGGGGCGATGTATAACACAATCGTGAAAGATGAGGCGCAGGCAGAAGCCGTCATCAAGGGCATTAAGGCCTTTGGAGACTTGCCGGTGATGTTGCTGCCAGGGGGTGTAGCGGTGGACGTCGCCAAGCGCAGCGGGCTTAACGTCATCCGTGAGGCCTTTGCGGACCGCAACTACAACCCCGATGGCACGCTGGTCTCGCGCAAGGAAGCCAATGCGGTGCTCGGCAGCGCCGATGAGGTGGTGCAGCGAGTGCTTGAGGTGGCGCAGACCGGGTCGATTACAGCCGTGGATGGCACGAAGCTCGAGGTGGATGCGCAATCCGTATGCACCCACGGTGATTCGCCCGGCGCGGTGAAGCTGCTGCGCGGCGTGGTGGAGCGCCTGCGGGAAGAAGGCATCGAGATTCGGAGCTTTATCTAATGCACATTAATTTTGTGGGCACACGCGCGTTGCTCATTGACCTGGATGGATTAAACCAGGTCATGGACTGGCACGCGGCGCTTTCTGCCAAGCCGTTGAAGAATCAGGTGGACTGCATCGCGGCCGCCACCACCCTGCTGCTGACGTTTGAAGCGCCGGATTCGGCGCGCGATGCGGCCGAATTCCTGCAGGACTTCTCCCCTGCCGCCGCGACGGCCGCGGAGGCCCGCATGGTAGAAATCGATGTGCTCTATGACGGCGAGGATGTGGACGAGGCCGCAGACCTGCTGGGGCTTTCGCGCGAGGCGCTCATTGACTGGCATACCTCTACCGAGTGGACCGCGGCATTCGGTGGCTTTGCCCCGGGCTTTACCTACTGCGCTCCGTCGGATCCCTCCCAGGCGCGTGCTGTGCCACGCCGCTCCAGTCCCCGCACCGCCGTGCCGGCCGGTGCCGTAGGCATTGCGGGCGAATTTTCCGCGGTGTACCCGCGCGTTTCCCCGGGCGGCTGGCAGCTTTTGGGTACCACCAATACGCCGATGTGGGATTCCAATGCCAACCCGCCGGCGCTGGTACAGCCGGGCGACCGCGTGCGCTATCGCAGCGTGGATAAGCTGCCGGAGCTTGTTGATCACTCTGCCCGCTCGAAGCGCGCCCCTGCCCGCTTGCCGCGCATGGAGGTTATCGATGCCGGCCTGCTCACCCTCTACCAGGACTTGGGACGCCCCGGTGTGGGCGATCTCGGCGTGACCCCCTCCGGGGCCGCCGACCGCGCCGCCGCCGCGACCGCCAACGTGGCCGTGGGCAACCCGCGCGGGGCAACAGTGCTGGAGAATATCGGCGGCATTAAGCTCCACGCGCTCACCGATACCGTCATTTGCGTCACCGGCGCGACCGCGCGTGTGCGCCTCGGCGAGATGCCGGTTCACCTTGCTCGCCCCGTGCTGGTCACGGCCGGGCAAACCGTCACGGTAGACCCTGCGACGGTAGGCATGCGCAATTACGTTGCCATCCGCGGCGGCATCATCGCCGAATCCGAGCTCGGCTCGGCGGCCACCGACGTCCTTTCTGGCCTTGGCCCGGACCCGGTCACCACCGGCGATGTCATCGGCGTGCTGCCGCGCTCTACCGGCATGACCGACGCCCAGCTGGTTAACCCACTGCGCGTGCGTGAAAGCTCCGATGGAAAAACCCGCGCCACCCTGCGCTGCGTACTCGGACCGCGCGATGACTGGTTTGGTGATAATGTTTCCGCCTTCCTGGATACCGAGTGGACCGTCACCTCGGATTCCAACCGCGTGGGCCTGCGCCTCGATGGCGAAGAACCAATTGAACGCGTTAAAGACGGCGAGCTCCCCTCCGAGGGCATGGTCGCCGGCTCCATCCAAATTCCGCCCAATGGCAAGCCCGTGGTCTTCCTGCGCGATCATGCCGTGACCGGCGGTTACCCGGTCATCGCCACCGTATTGGAAGAAGATATTGATATCGCCGCGCAGCTGCCACCCGGCGCGCGCGTGAACTTTGAACTCGTAGCACCCCAAGCCTTGAACACTGGAGATAAGAATGCAGATTAAGACCGTCCTCATTGCTAACCGCGGCGAGATTGCCGTGCGTATCGCCCGCGTCGCCCGCGACCTGGGCATTAAGTCCATCGCCATTTACTCCGAAGCAGACGCAGGTGCCCTGCATACCCAGGTAGCGGATGAAGCTTATGCGCTGCCGGGCAATACCGCGGCCGATACCTACATGAACGTGCCCGCGCTGCTCGATATCGCGGTGCGTGCCGGCGCCGATGCCATCCACCCGGGCTACGGCTTCTTGTCCGAGAACGCCGACTTTGCCCGCACAGTTACCGAGGCCGGCATGATCTGGATTGGCCCTTCCCCGGAGTCCATCGAGTTGCTCGGTGACAAGATCGCTGCGCGCCGCGTGGCCGAGGAGGTCGGCGCGCCGCTGGCACCGGGTACCTCCGATCCCATCGATGACTGGCAGGAGGCCCGCGCCTTTGCCGAAGAGCACGGCCTGCCCATTGCCATCAAGGCTGCTTATGGCGGCGGCGGACGCGGCTTGAAGGTCGTGGACAATATGGAAGAAATTGAGGGCGCATTCAACTCCGCCGGCCGCGAGGCCATGGAGGCTTTCGGCCGCGCCGAGTGCTACGTGGAGAAGTTCCTCACCCACCCGCGCCACGTCGAGGCCCAGGTGCTGGCCGATGCGCACGGCAATGTGCGCGTGCTCGGCACCCGCGATTGCTCCACCCAGCGCCGCTTCCAGAAGCTCATTGAGGAGGCTCCGGCGCCCGCGCTTTCCGACGCCCAACGCAACGGCATCATCGAAGGCGCGCGCTCCATTTGCTCCAAGGTGGGCTACACCGGTGCCGGCACCGTGGAATACATTGTCTCCGAGGACGGCACCATTTCCTTCCTCGAGGTCAATACCCGTGTGCAGGTCGAACACCCAGTTACCGAGGTAGTCACCGGCACCGATATCATCGCCGAGCAATTCCGCATCGCGGCCGGCGAGCCGCTGTCCTTCGATGAGGATCCGCAGTCCCACGGCCATGCTTTTGAGTTCCGTATCAATGCCGAGGACATCCTCAATGGCTTTGCGCCGTGCCCCGGCACCATCGTCTCCTTCGAGCCACCGACCGGCCCGGGCATCCGCGTGGATTCCGCGGTGCGCTCTGGCTCTATCATCCCGCCGTACTATGACTCCCTGATTGCCAAGCTGGTGGTGTGGGGACCGACCCGCGAGATCGCCCTGGCCCGCGCCCGCTTTGCCCTGCGCGAGTTCACCGTTACCGGCGTGCGCACCGTGCTGCCGTTCCACCGCGACATGATGGATGAGCCGGCACTCATCGGCACTGCCGCGCCGGCCGAGGATACCGCTGCCGCTGGTGCCTCCGAGATTGGCGTGTTTACGGACTGGGTGGATCACAACTACCGCCCGTCTGCCGCCAACCAGGTGGAAAAGGTCGAGGCTATCTACACCCAGCGCCGCACTGTGGCCGTAGAAATCGACGGCAAGCTGGTCAACGTCGGCGTGCCCGTGGACTTCCTCGCCGCGCCGGGCGCCGGCTCGGCCGGTGGTTCTGCCTCCACCGCGCCATCTTCGGCCGGCGCGCAGTCCACCGATGACAATGCGGTTACCTCCCCGTTCGAGGCCAACCTCGTGGCCTGGAACGTTGCGGACGGCGATACCGTGGCCGAGGGCGATGCCATCGCCACCGTCGAGGCCATGAAGATGGAATCGGCCATCAAGGCTCCGCGCGGCGGCACCATCAAGCTCCTGGCCGCAGAAGGTGACCGTCTGGATTCCTCCAAGGTCATCGCGACCATCGATTAGCGCTCACGCCACCCTTATGCACCTCATTTCAATGTGAGGTGCATAACTTTTTAGTACAGTTGTGGTCATGCTTTCCCAGTCTGTCGCCTCCGAGTTGCGCGAGGCCATCTCCGCCGGCGAATTTCAGCCGGGCGAGCAGCTCAGCGAGGTCAAGGCAGCCGAACGCTTTAACTGCTCGCGCAATACCCTCCGCGAGTCTTTCACTAGGCTTGCCGCAGAGCGCATTGTCGAGCGCATCCCTAATCGCGGCGTCTTCCTCGCGACGCCGGATGCAGACTATATCCGTGACCTCTTTGCCGCCCGCGCGGCCATCGAGCCTGCCGCAGTGCGGTGGGGCGCTTTTGCCGACGCCCCCTCGCTCGTCACCCTCACCTCCTCCGCCTTCGACTACGCGGCACGCGGCGAGCACCAGGAAGTCTCCGCCATCAACCAGCGCTTCCACCGCACGCTGGTCGCCGCGCTGGGCTCGCCTACGCTCAATGAGCAGATGGATAATCTTCTCGCCCGCATGCGGCTTACCTTCCTGCTGGCCATCCCGCGCTACCCGCAGCTACATGCGGACCACATTCAAGGAAATATCACCTTGGCCACGCTCATCGCGGATGGAAAACGCCGCGAGGCCGCCACGCTTGCGCATGACA
The DNA here is from genome assembly GCF_022347395.1 of Corynebacterium sp. ACRPF. Taxonomy (NCBI): domain Bacteria; kingdom Bacillati; phylum Actinomycetota; class Actinomycetes; order Mycobacteriales; family Corynebacteriaceae; genus Corynebacterium; species Corynebacterium sp. ACRPF. The sequence continues at coordinate 39,251 of NZ_JAKRNB010000009.1, read as the reverse complement.
GCCTCATGAATACCTGCGAGAAGATCCTCGCCGTGCTGGACGATTAGGGAATAAGGAAGTCTTGATCCCGGGCGTTGGTCACGAGCATCTGGCCCGGCGCGTGCGTAATGGCTAGGCGCGGCTTAGATTCCATCACGATGGCCTGCGGGGTCACACCACAGGCCCAAAAGACCGGCAGGCAGCCCTCCGGCACTTCGCCCGGATCACCAAAGTCGGGGCGGTTCAAGTCCGCAATGCCAATGGCTGCCGGGTCACCCACGTGGACCGGGCGCCGTGAACCGATGGGTAGCGGGAGGTAATCCGCACGGCATCGGATACCTGCGCGGCCGGAATCGGACGCATGGAGACCACCATGGGGCCGGAAAAGACACCGGCCGGGGTGGTGGGAATCGTGGTTTTAAACATCGGCACGTTGCGCTGCTGAGCAATGTGCGCGACCTCAATGCCGTTATCCTGCAGCGCAGTCTCGAAGGTAAAAGAGCAACCGATAAGGAAGCTGACCATGTCTGGGGTGTAGTACGAGGTGGCGTCGGCAAGCGTGGCTGTATACTCGCCGTTTTCAAAGACGCGGTAGGCCGGAATATCGGTGCGGATGTCCCCACCCGGCAACAGCTCGGAGGTGTACTGACCGGCTTCCAGCACGCCCACAATCGGGCATGGCTTAGGGTTACGCTGAGCGAAGAGCAAGAAATCAAACGCGTATTCCTGCGGCACGGCCAGCAGGTTAGCCTGCATGAAGCCGCGGGCATGCCCGGCGGTGGTGGCCATGTCATGGCTGCGTGCATACTCGCGCACCTGCTCCGGGGTCTGCATTATGCCCACAGCTCGGTGATGCCGGAGAAAGCCTTGAAGCCGATGAAGATGGTGAGTACCCACGCCAGGGCGCCAATGATGAGCAACCACTTAGGATACTTATAGCCCTGCAGGAGGTCGCGGCGGCGCCAGGCCACCCACATCACGAGGGCGAAACCGATGGGCAGGATCAGGCCGTTGATGGCGCCGGCAAAGATGAGCAACTTCTGTGGCGCGGAGTTGATGGCCACGAAGACTACCGTGCACACCGCAATGAAGATAATGGTGAGGATATTGCGGGTGCGCGTCGAGGTGTCCTGGGAGGTCACGAAGGATACCGAGGTATAGGCGGCACCGATAACCGAGGACAAACCGGCCGCGAAGAGGACCACGCCGAAGGCACGCAGGCCAAACTCGCCGGCGGCATTGTAGAAGGCATCGGCCGCGGTGTTGTCGTCCGAAAGCGTCACGCCGGTGGCCACCACACCGAGGACCGCCAAGAAGAGGAGCATGCGCATGATGCCAGTGACCACAATGCCGCTTACCGAGGTATAGGTAATGTTCTTGACGTTTTCCACGCCGGTGTGGCCGGAATCGATGAGGCGGTGCGCGCCGGCAAAGGTGATATAACCACCCACGGTGCCACCGATGATGGTGGTGATGACGAAGAAATCGATTTCGCCCGGCGCGACGGCATTCTTGAGCGCCTCGCCCACCGGTGGCTGGCTGACCACAGCAACGTAGAGCATCAGCAGGATCATGACCGCGCCCAGGACCGCGACGAGGCGGTCAAGCGCCATGCCTGCCTTCTTGGAGAGGAAGATAAAGATCGCGATGGCCGCGGCAATGACGCCGCCGATGCGCGAATCGATGCCCAGCATCGCGTTAATGCCCAGGCCAGATCCGGCGATATTGCCGATATTAAAGACCGCGCCGCCGATAAACACGAATACGGCAAGCACCCAGCCCAGGCCGGGGAGCACGGTATTGCCCAAGGTATTGGCGCGCATGCCGGTCACGCAGAGAACTCGCCACACATTGAGCTGGATGGCGATGTCCACGAGGATGGACAGCATAATCGCAAACGCGAAGGATGCCCCCATCTGCACGGTAAAGACCGAGGTCTGGGTCAAAAATCCCGGACCGATGGCGGAGGTGGCCATAAGGAACATGGCACCGGCCATGGCGCCGAGGCCTTTGGGCGGGGTCTTGTCCCCCGCCTGCGCCGGAGTGGCGTGTGATGTCTCAGCACTCACTAGATTTCACCTTTCGTGATGCAGGTCGCATTAGTTTGTGATGCGCATCATCTTAAAGGTTGCTATGCCTTTTGTTCAACAACTTTTATGTACTGCGGGGTGGTGCGGGGGTGATCTAGGCTACTTTCCTGCCGCGTTTTCCCAAGTGGCTAGCGATTATCCGCAATGCCTCGTCCGACGCTTTCACCTCGCTGGAACCATAGCGCAGCACCACGTATCCGCGGTTTTCTAGCGCTCGCTGCCTCTTTATCTGCTGCTTTACCACGTGGGAGGGCGCCTCGCCATAGGTACCGTCATACTTGGCATCGCCATCGACCTCGACCACCAGCCAGCCATCGAGACAAAGATCCGCCCGATATTTCCCGAGCAGCGGTTTCTGCGGCTCAATTTTCACCTGTGGGAAACGCTCAATAATAAGTGCTCGCAGATAGGACTCATAGGGCGATTCCGATCCACCATACGCGTGCTCGATAGCCTTACGCATGACCGCTTGTCCCCTCGTGCGCTGCATTTTTCCAGTTCTTCGCGCAAGTCATATGTGGTGACGTCGTGTCGGCCGAGGGCAGAATCGGTAGCTACCAGGCCATCTGGGAAGCCGTGTAGCCGGGCGATTTCGAGGCAGGTGCGGGCAGGATTCGTGGCGCGCACACCCGCTATCGACACCGTGGATTCTTGGAGGGACTTTACCCGGCGGTACCGGTAGCCTTTCGCGGTGAGCCTGCGTGGGGGAACGCTTCCCGAAGGCACCGCTAACTCAACCTCCTCCCCTTCCCTGGAAATTACCCACATTCCCCACAGCCGCGCGGCCGATTTGCTGATGAGGACGGCGCGGTGGGTGCTCCACCCGGCAGCGACTACTTTGGCGAATTGTTGTTTATGGCGCATCCATTGCCTCCAGGTGGCCGTGGGAACGGCGACCCAGGGCGCTATCTGGGTGAGCTCACCGCGCTGGAGGGCTAAATGGTGCGGACTTTCGGCTCCGGCGTAACGAAGGTTGATGAAGTGATCTGTAATCATGGGTTCATCTTCGCGGTTGGCGGGGCGGGGCGCGCTTCATGAGGCTCAAGAAGGTGAATTTCCGAGGACCTTGAGTGAGAGGCGGAACGTTAGGTCCAAGGTGATCGGGCCGAATTGAGGGCGTTGAGGCTGAATTGAGGGTGGGTTGTGCTCAGATCAGCTCGATCACATTCGACCTAACGGGAAGTAGTTCAAAGCGGCGGTGTGGGGGATAATCCAGCAGCGCGGTTAACCGTGCTTTACTAGAGATAATGGAACCCATCGAGCTCTCAGAACTAACCGGTACGCAATCGCGCACCTACGGCACCCGCAAGATCACCTCGGACATGGTCTCGGCGCCAATCCATGTTGCGGTCGCGCTCTGGGACGAGCGTTGGGATTCCGCCCCCAATGGCACCATCGAAGGCTGGGTCATCGCGGTCAATACTAAGCAGACGCGTTTTGTGCGCCGCGGCCAAACGAAGAAGGGCGATATCGTCGATATCGCCGTGCGCGAGGTCAAACGCGCACTCAAGGGACTCGACGGACGAGTGTGGATTGTCACTGGTCGCAGGCAGAATGCGTTGCGAGCGGCACTCACGGCCGACGGTTTCACGGTGACGGGAAGCTTTGCGGGAGAAAATAGGGCTTCGAAAAGCGCGAGCTCCGTGCGCAGAAAACAAGCCGGCCTGACCGCTCGCAAGGCGCGCAAGATGGGTGAGGCGCCGAAAAAGAAGCAAGCGGCACAAGTAGAGACGCCGAAAGCGCACTGGTGGCCGAACTTCTCGCGCGCCTCCTCGTGGGCCGAGGGCGACGTGGTGCGCATAGCCACCGATGCTTCCTCGGATACCGTATTCAAGGGGTCGATGTGCTTCGTTGCTGGCAACGGCGACTACCGGTTACGGACTCGAGAAACCAAGGCGAGCACCGATGAGCTCGAACTCGAAGCACTGACGCTCGCGCTGAAATACCTGCTCAAGGTGGGTGCGCGCAAGGCGGTTATTGAGTCCGATTCCGTAGCCGCTGTGGAGGCGGTCGAGCAGATTGTGCATAAGCGCGGCTCTAAAGCATCGCGGCCGGGGCGCACGTGGCGAGGGGTGTCTTCGAGTGCGCGGTCCCGATTCCAGCAAGCTTGGGGCGATATCCAAGGCCAATGCGAGGTTGACATTCGCCGTGTGCTCGGGCATGCGGGAGATCCGCTGAATCGGGCGGCCGACCAAATTGCGTACATGGGGTTGCGCGCGATTGCGCATCCGATGAAGCAGTCTCGCGAGACGCTGCGCGAGGGGATTCAGAAAGCTCTCTCGGCGTTGTGAGCCGAACGCTTTGGGCTTAGGGCTGATCTGATCAGGCCGAATTGAGGGAGCTAGGGCCGATCTGAGGCGGCCCAGCCTTCAGATCAGCCTGATCAGTATAGACCTAACGACAAGAGGCGCGTTGGGAAGGAGGCGGAGCTTAAGCCAAGCGGCGGGCGCCGTCTCCCGGGCGGGCCACCAAGAAGGTGGGCTCTGGGAAGCCGCGGGATGCTGCGGCGTCGTAAATGGCCTGGGCGGTAGACTCGACGTCCGAGCGCGGGATGAGCGCGATGACGGCGCCGCCAAAGCCGCCACCAGTCATGCGGGCGCCGAGTTCGCCTGCTGCTGAGAAGGCGGAGTCGAGTTCCGGAGTGGTGACTTCGTAAAGGTCGCGCAGGGAAATGTGGCTTTCGCGCATGAGGCGGCGGAACTCTGCCGGGTCGGACGAGTTGAGCGCGGTGGCGGCGGCCAGGGTGCGGTCGGTTTCGTCCACCACGTGGCGCACGCGACGGCGGTAGAGTTCAGCCTCCTGGGGGTTGACGGTCGCGGCGAAGGCGACGGCATCTGGGATTTCGCGGATGGAGCGGCCGGCGGCAGCCTGGACGGCGTCGATGATGCCGCGGCGGGAGGCATATTGGCCGTCGGAAAGCGTGTGCGGCGCATTGGTGTCCGCGATGAGCAGCACCATGTCCTGGGCCTCGATATTAAACGGCACGCGCTCGACGGCGCCGGTGGAAAAGTCCAGGAATAGCGCCTTGCCGCGCTGGCCGAACAGGCTGGCATTCTGATCCAAGCCGCCGGTAGAGGCGCCAACCACTTCGTTCTCGGCGCGGATGCACGCCTGGGCCAGCTGCGCGCGGGCGGCATCATCGGGAGCGTTGCCGTGGCAGAGCTCGTAGGCGGCCACGGCCACGGAGCATTCGAGGGCGGCGGAGCTGGACAGGCCAGAGCCGACGGGGACATCAGAGACGATGGCAATATCGAGGCCGGTGCAGGTCAGGACATCCGCCGCAGTGGCGGCCCAGATGGTGCCGACAACGTAGCCGGACCAGTCGGAAGGGTGGCCGGGGCGGACTTCGGAGAGTGGGAGGCTGGCCTGGGCAACGCTGCCGTCGTATTCGGAGGCTATCCGGAGAAGGCCATCGGTGCGGGGCGCGACGGCGACGGCGGTGCTTTGTTCCAGCGCAAAGGGGATGGAGGCGCCGCCGGCGTAATCGATGTGCTCGCCGATGAGGTTGACGCGGCCGGGGGCGGCCCACACGCCGGCCGGCTCGGGCGTGTCCGGAAACGCAGCGGCGAAGAGGTCGCGGGCTGCGGCGGCAAGCTCCGCATCGCTGCGGGTGTCAATCCAGTTAAGCATCCCAGATCTCCTTAAAGCGGGCGGCGATGCGCTCCGGGGTGGTGTCATTGATCCACACGGCCTGCGAGGACTCGGAACCGGCGAGGTACTTCATGCGGCCGGGCGAGCGCATGAGCGAAAAGAGCTGCAGGTGCATGCGGATGCCGGGGCGCAGTGCCTCGTCCACCGGCGCTTGGGTCCAGCCGGCGATATACGGGGTCTTGTCCACGCCATCGAAGAAGCGGTCCACGGCGGAGTACAGCTTCTTGAGGAGGGGCGCGAGGCCGGCGCGTTGGGCGTCGGTAAGCGCGGCGAAATCGGGTACTTCCTCGTTGGGCAGGACCATGGCTTCCAGCGGCCATTTGGCGGCGGCGGGAACGAAGACGGTGAAGTGCTCGGTCTCGGCGATGATGCGGGTGCCGGCGGCGCGCTCGCGATCGAGGAGATCCTGGAAGAGGTCGCCGTCATAGGCGCGGGCGGAATCCACGATGGAACGCAGGCGCGGCGAGAGGAAGGGATAGGAGTAGATCTGGCCGTGCGGATGCTGGAGGGTCACGCCGATTTCCTCGCCGCGGTTTTCAAAGGGGAATACCTGCTGCACGCCGTCGATCTGGGATAGCGCGGCGGTGCGGTGCGCCCAGGCCTCGATGACGGTCCGAATGCGCGATTCCGGCAGGTCCTTGAAGGATAGGGCGGGGTCCTCGGTAAAGCACACCACCTCGCAGCGGGCGTGGGCCGGAAGGCGCGGCACCATGCCGAGCAGGTTGTCTTCCTCGGGATGCTCGATGTCTGCGGTGGTGGCAAAAGACGGGAAGCGGTTTTCAAAGACCACCACGTCATAGCTGGGGCTGGGGATCTCCGTGGGCAGCTGGCCTTCGCGCGTTGGCGCCAGCGGGTTCTCGTTGGCCGGTGGCAAGAAGGTGCGGTTCATGCGGTGGGCGGCAAAGGCCACCCAATCCCCCGTTAGGGGATCCCGGCGCATTTCGGAAGCGGGGGCGACGGTGGGGATGTCGCGGGCGTCGACAAGCACGCGGTCGGGGTGGGGCTGGTCGTCGAAGTAGAGGATCTCGCGGCCGTCGGCAAGCGTGGCAGAGGTAATCTCAACCATTAGTTTTCTCCTGGGATGGTGATGGGCTTCAGGCGTGCCCACAGCACAAAGGCGGCGGCCACGGCCAGCAAAGCAAGGCTTGCCCATAGGTTATCGCTGGCGTTCTTTGCCTGCCCGGTATCCGGGTTGATGCCTGGGTCAAGGAAGAAATAGCAGCCGAGCAAAATCAGGCCGTAGAGGCCGAGGAGTGCGGCGATGACATTGCGCAGGTCGAATGCACCCGCGCGCTTTTTCTCAGACATGTTGGGCTCCTTAGGCGAAGATGACGTTGAGGGCTACGGCCATCACCAGGCAAATGATGCCCAGCGGGACGGTCTGCTGGTACCACGGCAAGGACTTTTCGGTGTAGTCCTCAAAGTGGTCCTTGGGGGTCACGGAAGAGACGAAGCCAACCAGCTCGCTATCCGGCTTGGGCTGGGTGAACAGGGTGACCACAATGGATACCAGGATATCCACCACGAAGGCCACACCGGCCGCGACGAAAGCGGTGCCTTGGCCGGGCAGGTTGATCATGTCCGTGAAGGATGCGACGTACCAGAAGGCAATGGCGGAACCGGTACCGGCTACGAGTCCGGACCAACCGGCGTGCGGGGTCATGCGCTTCCAGAACATGCCCAGAATGAAGGTGGCAAACAGCGGCGCATTGAAGAAGCCAAACAGGGTCTGCAGGTAGTCCATGATATTGCCAAAGTTTTGCGCGAGCAGCGCGGTGAAAATGGCAATAGCGGTGGCGATAATCGTGGCGATGCGGCCGAACTTCAGGTAGTAGTCATCCTCGCGGTCCTTGGCCACGTAGGTCTGCCAGATGTCATAGGAAATGACGGTATTAAAGGCGGAGATATTCGCGGCCATGCCGGCCATGAAGGAAGCGAGCAGGCCGGCGATCGCCACGCCCAGCAGGCCATTGGGCAAAAGGTCGCGCATGAGCAGCAGGATGGCGTCGTTGGGCTCCGCGCGCTCCTCCATCAAATCGGCCACGGAAACGGAGGCGACCATGCCCGGAATGACCACGAGGAAGGGCACGAACATCTTGGGGAAGGCGCCGATAATCGGGGTCTTGCGGGCGGCCGAAATGGAATCGGAGGCCATGGCGCGCTGCACCTCGACGAAGTTGGTGGTCCAGTAACCGAAGGAAAGCACGAAGCCGAGGCCCAGCACGATGCCGATGACGGACCACACTGGGTTCTCAAAACCGGAGATGTCCGTGCCCGGCCACGTGTGGAAGTGCGAATCTTGGGCCACCGCGTCCTTCAGCCCACTCCAACCACCAACACGGTTCAAACCAATGATGGTCAGCGGAGCGAGGGCGGCGATGATGACGAAGAACTGGAGAACCTCGTTATAGATGGCGGCCGAAAGGCCACCCAGGGTGATATAGGACAGCACGATGAGGCCGGCCACGAGGAGCGATACCCACATCTGCCAGCCCAGCAGGGCCTCCACGATGGTGGCCAGCAAGTACAGGTTCACGCCGGCAATAAGCAGCTGGGCCACAGCGAAGGAAATCGCATTGACCAGGTGCGCGGCATTGCCAAAGCGCTTGCGCATGAACTCCGGCACCGAGCGCACCTTGGAGCCGTAGTAGAACGGCATCATCACAATGCCCAAAAAGACCATTGCCGGGATGGCGCCGATCCAGAAGTAGTGCATTGTTTGGAAGCCGTACTCCACGCCATTGGCGGACATACCGATGATTTCCACCGCGCCCAGGTTGGCCGAGACGAAAGCCAGTCCGGTCACCCAGGCGGGCAATCCGCGGCCGGAGAGGAAGAAGTCGATGGAGCTAGACACTCGGGCCTTGGCGGCCCAGCCGATGCCTAGTACGAAGAGGAAGTAGATGGCTACCAAGAAGTAGTCCACCCAGGAGGCATCGAGCCTCAATACGGATTCAGCAGTCTCCATGGCTGACCTTTCTAGTTATTGGTTCTCTGCTGCAAGGCGCAGCGTGAATCTCTGCGGGTTCTGAGCGCTCAGGCGCACGAGGTCTTCCCCGCTGCGCAGCGCATTTGGCGGCGCGCTCATGGGCTCCACGGCCAATGCCTTGCCGGGGCCGCCCGCCCGCGGGAAATCGGCCGGGGTAAACATCTGCACCCAGTTCAGGCCTTCGCCCATCTCCAGGCGCACACCCTTTCCGCCGGCCGAATACACGGCCGTCAGTGGGCCTTCGCCGTGGAAGCAATCGTCCCAGTCCACCTCGGCGATGGGCTGATTAACAATGCGCACCTGCTCCGTCTTTCCCGTAGGCAGGTTGCGGGCGCCTAGCAAGTAGCGCTTGCCGACGTCCACACTGAGCACCGCTTCCTCCGCCTCAGCTCCCTGTGGGGAGAGGTAGAGGTGCAGCCCATAGGCGAAGGGAACCTCGCCGGGCTCCGCGGTGCGTGCGGTCAGCCGGTGATGCAACCCTTGCTCATCGAGGGCGTAGGTAGCCTCTAGCTGAATCGCCCACGGCCAGCCCTGGCGCGGCTCAATATCAAAGGCAAGGGCCGCCCGGTTGTCCGAGCGTTCCTTGATGCGCCACCAATCCACCGCGAATCCATGGATGGCGTTATTGCGCTCCGGCTCTGTGATGCCTAACTGGTGGGCTGTCCCCTGCCATTCAAACCAGCCATCTTCGGTGCGATTTGGCCACGGCGCCAGCACCACTCCGGCCATCAGCGGCGGCTTGCCTTCGTAGCTTTCTACCAAGGGCGCGCCGCGATAGGTCAGCGCTTTGAGTGCACCGCCAAATAGACCAATCTCGGCCGCATAATCGCCGTGGGCAAGTGCGACGCTGGGGTAGTCAGCGTCAGGGCCAGCCGCTCCTCCACTGGTCATAACAAAGACCTTTCTGGCTATAACTTTCGTTGGACTTAGCCTAGGAGTACGGCAAAGCACAGGTCAATCGTTTGCATAACTACCCGCGAATACCTTCTATTTCAGCTGCTCACCGCAGTAGAGTTAACCGCTTGTTAACCTCTTTCGGGGCTGGAGGCATCTATGGGCCGCGGGCCGCCACACCGAGGCAGGAGCGCTATCCCTGCATTCGTCGCCACACTATGCGCGCCGCGGAGTGAGGAGTGGCTAGGACTTCGCGCAGGTAATTGCGCGGCATCAACCGCCACGGGGTGCGCGCGGGATGCAGGCGCACGGCAATGCCGAGGTGCCAGGCCCACAACGCGGTGCGCAGGATATGAAAATCATTGGTCACCACGTGCAATACGGCATCTGGGGCCAAGCGATGGGCATTTTCTAGATTTTCATTGGTACTCGTGGCTTCCGGTTCCACCACTACGCGCTCGGCCGGCACACCGCGTTCGATGAGGTAGGTAGCCATGGGCCCCGCCTCACCACGGCCGGAGACAATAATCTGCTGACCGCTATAGAGCGCCAACGCCTTGTCTAGGCGCGAGCGCAGCATGGCGCCGGGGTAGCCGTGAGTTACGCGGGAGCCCAAAACAAGGAGCGGGTCAGACATGGATACCAGCATAGACTCGCCCACCCTTGACAGAAAGACGGAAATAGCCGTACCTTTAACTCAAATATGCAATCGATTGCACCCAGGAGGGCCAGAAGCCGGCCCACACGCCTAAACCAAGGAGGACAGCATGGCCGGAACCACCCTCAAGGACGTGGCCGCTGCTGCTGGAGTATCCATTTCCACCGCGTCCCGTTCGCTCTCGGGCAACCCAGCCATCTCGGAGCACACGCGCCAACGCGTCAAGGACACGGCCATCAAGCTCAACTATAGGCCCAATGCCCAAGCCCGAGCATTGCGCAGCTCCCGATCTAACGCCATCGGCTTGGTCATCCCCAGCCTAGATAATGCCTACTTCGCCGCAATGGCCGCAGCCATTGAAGAGGCCGCCGATAAGCAGGGACTCGCCACGATGATTACCAGTTGCGGCGAGGATCCGCAGCGGCTAGTCAAGTCCCTCGATGCCCTGATGGAACGCCAGGTAGACGGCATTATCGCGGTACCGCTCGAAGGCGCCGAAGAAGCGCTGGAGCAGGCGCGCGCTTACCGCCCGCTCGTGCTCATTGACCGCACCCTGGGCCAGATTCCAGCAGTGTTATCGGACCCCCACACGGGCATAAAACAAGCCGTGGAACAGCTCAAAGAGAAGGGGCACACGCACATCGGCTACCTTTCCGGGCCGCAGGAAACCTCCACCGGCCGCCAGCGCCTCCAAGCCTTCAAGACCGCCACCCGCGGCATGCCTACCCATATCCACCACGGCAGCTACCGCCACCGCGAGGGCTATAAAGGAGCCCTCGCACTCCTGCAAGAAGGCGTCACCGCGCTCATTGCCGGCGATTCCATGATGACGGCCGGCGCGCTGGAGGCCTGCCATAATGCGGGCAAGCGCATCGGAGAAGAAATCGCGCTCGTCGGCTTCGATGACTTCATCTACCTGCGCTTCCAACCTTCCCCTATCTCGGTGGTGGACCAAGGTGTGGCCAGAATGGGCGAGACCGCCACGGCCAAGCTCATCGCGGCCATCAATGAAAAGCACCAACCGGAAGGCGAGGTGCTAGAAACCCGCTACATCCCGCGCATGTCCACCGCCCACCAACTCGATGGAGCCACGCCATGAGTGACTGCGTTTTGCGCCTGGATAATGTCACCAAATCCTTTGGCCCGGTGGAGGTCATTAAGGGTGTAGACCTCACCGTCCGCCGCGGCCAGGTGCAGGCCTTGCTGGGTGAAAATGGCGCGGGAAAATCCACCCTCATCAAAATGATTGCCGGCGTGCACGAACCAGATTCCGGCCGCATCCTGGTAGATGGCACAGAGGTGAAAATCCCAAATACCAAGGCCTCTGAGGCGCTGGGCATCGCCACCATTCACCAAGAGCTCAACCTTGTGCCCACTATGTCGGTGGCCGAGAACATCATGCTCGGGCGCACCCCACGCCGCTTTGGGTTGGTCAATCGCAAACACCTCAAGGCACAAGCCCAAGCGGCACTGCACCTTATCGGCTTGGACGTGGACCTAGACATGCCGGTGGGTGAGCTGGGTGTGGCCAAGCAACAGCTCGTGGAAATCGCCAAGGCGCTGTCCATGAACGCGCGCATTCTCATCTTGGACGAGCCCACTGCCGCGCTCACCGGCAAGGAGGTTGATGCACTCTTTGCCGTGCTCGAGGAACTCAAGGCCAAGGGCGTGGCCATGGTCTTTATCAGCCACCACCTGGAGGAGCTGGCGCGCATTGCAGAGAGCATCAGCGTGCTGCGCGATGGCTCTTTCATCGCCGAGGTCCCAGCCAATACGGACGAAGACGAGCTGGTGCGCCTCATTGTCGGCCGCGAGATTGAAAACCAGTACCCGCGCGAGGTTCCTCCTGAGCACGGCGAGGCCCTGCTGGAGGTCTCCGAGCTGACTGCCGACGGCGCCTTTCACGACGTCACCTTCACCGTCCATGCCGGCGAAGTCGTCGGCCTTGCCGGGCTCGTGGGAGCCGGCCGCACCGAAATCATTCGCGCCATCGCGGGCGCTGACCCGTACGATTCCGGCACCATCCGCGTCGGCGGCACGCAGCTGCGCGGCGGCGATATTCGTGCCGCCATCCGCGCCGGCGTGGGCCATATCCCCGAAGACCGTAAGTCCCAAGCGCTAGTTCTCGATGCCTCCGTGGGCGATAACCTCGGATTCGCCACCCTCTACCCCACCGCTAAGGTGGGGCTGGCCGACCGCAGCGGTCAACGCCGCCGCGCCGGTGACGTAGCGGAGAAGCTGCGCATTCGCATGGCCGATCTCTCCCAGCCCATCCGGAACCTATCCGGCGGCAACCAACAAAAGGCGGTCTTTGGCCGCTGGGTACTGGCCGGTTCCAAAGTCCTCCTCCTCGATGAGCCCACCCGCGGCGTCGACGTCGGCGCCAAGGTGGAGATTTATAACATCATCAATGAGGTCACCGCTGCCGGCGGCGCTGTGCTCATGGCCTCCTCCGATCTGCCTGAGGTGCTCGGCATGTCCGACCGCATCCTCGTCATGTCCGGCGGCCAACTCGCCGGCCAGCTACCCAAGGACTCCACCCAAGACGAGGTCATGGCCTTTGCCGTATCCAATGTGACCTCTTCTACCTCTGCCTCTGCTGCCGCGCCCGCCGGCACTAACCCCAAGGATGAAGCATGACCAAGAATCGAGTAGTTAACTGGGCGATGAATAATGGCGCGCTCGTCGGCCTCATTGCCCTGTGCATCGCGCTGTTTATCGCTACGCCGTACTTCCTCACCGTGGCGAACCTGCTCAATATCGGCATCCAAGCCGCCACGGTGGCCATCTTGGCCTTCGGCATGACCTTTGTCATCGTCACCGCAGGCATCGACCTCTCAGTGGGCTCGGTCGCCGCGCTCGGCGCCATGGTCTCTGCCTACATGTTCTCCACCGCGGGACTGCCTGGCTGGCTCACCCTGCTCCTCGGCCTGATCGTCGGCGCGCTGGCCGGCGCCATCTGCGGCATGGCCACCGCGTGGGGCAAGATCCCCTCCTTCATCGCGACACTGGCCATGATGTCCATCGCCCGCGGCCTCACCCTGGTCATTTCCCAGGGCTCGCCGATTGAAACCGCCCCGTCCGTCAACGCCTTTGGCGGCGATATCGCCGGCTTCCCCGTGCCCATCATCATGATGGTCATCGCCGGGCTCATCTGTTGGTTCATCTTGGAGCGCACGGTGCTCGGCCGTTCCATGTACGCCATCGGCGGCAACCTGGAGGCCGCCCGCCTCTCGGGCCTGCCGGTCAAGCGCATCCAGATCGCCGTCTTTGCACTCTCCGGTTTCTTTGCCGCCTGGGCCGGCATGGTCATGGCCGGCCGCCTCGAATCCGCACAGCCGCAGGCCGGCACCGGCTATGAGCTCGATGCCATCGCGGCCGTCGTCATCGGCGGCGCCTCGCTCTCCGGTGGCCAAGGCAAGGCCACCGGCACCCTGGTCGGCGCGATTCTCTTGGCCGTCATCCGCAATGGTTTGAACCTGCTCAACGTCTCCTCCTTCTGGCAGCAGATCGTCATCGGCCTGGTCATCGCGCTGGCCGTCGGCTTCGACGTCATCCGCAATAAGACGGCCAACTAAGGAGCACCCGCCATGAAAAAGCTCATCGCCACCCTCCTCGTACCGGCCCTCGCGTTAGGCCTTGCCTCCTGCAACCGCTCGGAAGAAGACCGCAACCGCATTACGCTAGCGCTCTCCACGCAAACCAACCCCTTCTTCGTCGAACTGCGCCACGGCGCACAAGATAAGGCCAAGGAGCTCGGCGTTCCGCTAGATATCCAAGACGCTTCCGATGACCCCGCCCAGCAGGTCAATCAGTTGGGCAATGCCACCTCCATGGGCGCCAAGGTCGTCGTGGTCAACCCCACTGATTCCGATGCCGTTGCCTCGGCCGTGCGCGGCATCAAAAATGACGGCGTGCCCGTTATCGGCGTGGATCGCGATGTCAACGGCGTAGAGCTGGATTCCATGGTGGCCTCCGATAACATCGCCGGCGGCGCGCAGGCAGCGGATAAGCTTGCCGAAGCCATCGGGGAAAAGGGCGATATCCTCATCCTGCAGGGCACCGCTGGTACCTCCGCCTCGCGCGAGCGCGGCAAGGGCTTTGAAGAGCAGATTGCGAAGTACGGGGACATTCGGGTCGTCGGCAAGCAATCGGCGAATTTCGACCGCACGGAAGGACTCAACGTCGCCACCAACTTGCTGCAGGCCAACCCGGATATCAAGGCCATCTTTGCAGAGAACGATGAAATGGCGCTCGGCGCGGTCGAAGCTTTGGGCTCGCGCGCCGGATCTGAGGTCAAGGTGGTGGCATTTGATGGCACCTTCGATGGCCTCAAGGCGGTCAAAGATGGCAAGCTGGAAGCTACCATCGCCCAGCAGCCCGCAGAGCTCGGTGCCCGCGCCATCGAACAAGCCGCAGCGCTCCTGCACGGTGGCGCGGCGGAGAAGAACGTCCCCGTCGAGGTCATCACCGTCACCCGCGACAATGTGGAGGATTTCCAATGAGCAAGCTAACCGTCGTCGGTTCCATCAATGCCGATCTCATCGTGCACGCCGAGCGCCACCCACAGCCCGGCGAGACCCTGCTGGGCTCTGGCGGCGACATCTTGGCCGGGGGCAAGGGCGCTAACCAGGCAGTCGCGGCCGCGCAGCTCGGCGCCACCGTGGCCTTCGTGGGCGCGGTCGGCTCCGATCCCTATGCCGAGCCCGCCATGCACTACATGCGCACCTCCGGCATCGATCTGGGCACCGTGGAGCAGGCCGATACTAACACCGGCCTGGCCGTCATTACCGTCTCGGCCGATGGCGAGAACACCATCGTCATCTCCCCCGGTGCCAACGCGCTTGTCGACGCCCCCTTTGTCTCCTCCCGCGCCTCCACCATCGCCGATGCCGACGTGGTCCTCCTCCAGGGTGAAATCCCTGCTTCCGGTTTCCAGGCCGCGGTCGAGGCGGCCCAGGGCCGAGTGGTGGTCAACCTCGCGCCCGTGGTCGAGGTCGACCGCGACTCGCTCCTGCAAGCCAATCCTTTGCTGGCCAATGAACACGAAGCAGGGCTCATCCTGGACCAGCTCGGACTACCTGCGGAGGGCGCCCCGCGCGAGCTCGCCCACCGCTTGGTAGAGGCCGGTTTCCGCTCCGTCGTGCTCACCCTTGGCGCCCACGGCGCCTACGTGGCTACCCCGGAAGGCGGCACGGATATCCCCACCCCGCGCGTGACCGCCGTGGATACCACCGGCGCCGGCGATGCCTTCGCGGGTGCCTTCTGCGCCCAGCTGCTCACCGGTGCCTCGCTTGTCGATGCCGCCACCTTCGCCGCCCGCGTCGGCGCCTTCGCCGCCACCGGCAACGGCGCACAGCCTTCCTACCCCACCACCGAATCCGCCCTGCCGGAGGTCACCGATGCGTAAATCCGGCCTGCTCAATCCCGCGCTCACCAGCGCTGTCGCGCGCTTGGGCCACACCGATACCTTCGTTATCGCCGATTGCGGCCTGCCCATCCCCCGCGAAGTGCCTGTCATCGACCTCACGCTAACCTTTGGCATCCCCACCTTTGCCGATACCCTGGCGGCCCTCCTCGATGAGGTCGTGGTCGAAGCCGCCACCATCGCCGATACCACCCCGCCTGAGGTGCGCTCCCTGCTTCCCGCAGTACCGCTTACCGAGGTCTCCCACGACGACCTCAAGCGCGAGGTCGCCCGCGCCTCCTTTGTCGTGCGCACCGGTTCCACCACGCCGTTTGCCAATGTCATCCTGCGCTCCGGCGTGCCCTTCTAGCGCTTATAGACGTTTCCGCGTGCCCCTACGGTAAACACTTCCACCAGCACTTCTTGCTCCTCAACGGAGTACAGCACTCGGTAATTTCCCACCCTTATTCTTCGGCCACTCCTGCCGGACAAAGCGATAGATCCCGGTGGATATGGGTCTTGGGCCAGTCCACCGATCGCGCGCTTAATCCGTTGATATTGCTTTCGGTTTCCCTGATGGATTTGTTGTAACTCTCGCTTGGCCTGCCGCGTAAACGCGATGTTGTAGTCCATGACCTCTTAAAAAGTTGTACTCTTTGCTAACTTGGTACTAGTAGTACTTTGATGTTTTGGGAGCTTTCATTGTCTTTGCCACTTTCCGAACTCCGCACCCGCTTAGGCCAGGTCATTGACCAAGCCCACTACGCAGGAACCCGCACCGTTGTCACCCGCAACGGTAAGGAAGCCGCAATTATCATTTCGCCTCAAGAACTAGCTTTCCTTGACCGCCTCGAAGCCGCCGCAGATGCTGAAGCCCTCCGCCAAGCCCGCGCAGCCGATACCGGCGAACGCTTCTCTTTTGAGCAGGTCACGGAAGAAATTGAAGGGCGCTAGCCGTAAATTGCCTCGGCTTCAAACCACTGCGAACCACTCACGACATGCCTGTAGGCAAATTTCAGAGGAAAGGTCATCTCCTTCTTGGAGTACAGCTGCACCGCAGAGCTGCCTGAAAGCATGATTCCAGGCCACCGCTTGTGCAGGATGCGAGCTACCTCCATGGGAGTCGGTTCCCGCCACGTATAAATCCCGCGGCCGATTCGGATTATCTTTCCATTCGCTACATGAGTATTAAGCTCTCCCCTGCTTAGGCCTGAAACCAGTACTTCTTCCATGCTTCCCCCTTTGAGCATTATTCCCCTGCCCGAAAGCTTAAAGCACGCTTCCTCACGCCGCAGGCTACAACGATGCAAAGCAAGCACGTTTTATCCTTTTCCTCCGCAAATTTTGCCCGATCGTGCTTGTTTTGCATGTTGGCGAAGAGCGACGAGAACTTCGCTAGAGAATAGGAGACAAAAACAAGCACGTTCTGCCGAAAAACTACGTAGTTTTGGCTAAAACGTGCTTGTTTTGTTTGGCCTTAGACCGGAGAGCTACTCTCCTAGCAGCTTGTCGCGCAGGTTCTTATCCTTCTGCTCGACTTCCTCGGCCATCTGCTTTTGGTAGTCCACCATCTTGTCTTGGATGGCGGGGTCGCCAGCGCCGAGGATGCGGGCGGCGAGCAGGCCGGCGTTCTTCGCACCGCCGATGGAGACGGTGGCTACCGGCACGCCGCTAGGCATCTGCACGATGGACAGGAGGGAATCAAGGCCATCGAGATCCTTCAGTGCGCGGGGGATACCGATGACCGGCAGCGGCGTAGCCGCGGCGACCATGCCGGGAAGGTGCGCGGCACCGCCGGCGCAAGCGATAATCGCCTTCAACCCGCGGGTATGGGCTTCCTTGGCATAGGCCAGCATCTTTTCCGGGGTG
Source organism: Corynebacterium sp. ACRPF (assembly GCF_022347395.1). Lineage (NCBI taxonomy): Bacteria > Bacillati > Actinomycetota > Actinomycetes > Mycobacteriales > Corynebacteriaceae > Corynebacterium > Corynebacterium sp. ACRPF. The sequence goes on along the minus strand of NZ_JAKRNB010000009.1, from coordinate 21,714 downwards.
CGGTGGGCGCTGACCACGCCGACCTCGAAGGGGATGCCGAAGTCCGCGAGGACCTGAGCGGCGGGTTCAACGGTGGGCCAATCGGAATCGGAGCCCATGATGATGCCTACGTGCGGTTGCATAGTGTCCTTTCTACAGGCAGGAATTTAAGCCCATTCGGCGTGCACGAGGAAGTGCGCGGCCTGGCGGGCAATGGAAAGGGTTTCCTCGGTGGAGTCGCCGGTGACGTTGACGTGGCCAATCTTGCGGCCAGGGCGGTGGTCCTTGCCGTAAAGGTGAATCTTGGCCTGCGGGTAGCGCTGCATGACCTCGCGGACGCGCCCCGGCATAGGCATGGCGGGATCTTCGTCGGCGCCCAAGACATTGGCCATCACGGTAACGGGTGCAAGCGCGTCGACTGCGCCCAAGGGGAGGTCGAGCACGGCGCGCAGGTGCTGCTCAAATTGAGAGGTCACGCAGCCATCCTGGGTCCAGTGGCCGGTGTTATGCGGGCGCATAGCCAGTTCGTTGACGGAGATATCCTCGCCTTCGGGGCCGTCGAAGGCAAAGAGCTCGACGGCCAGCACGCCGGTCACGCCGAGGGACTCGGCGATGGTCAGACCCAACTCGGAAGCGCGCTGGGAAAGTTCCGGTGTAAGGCCGGGGGCGGGGGCAATGGCCTCGGCGCAGATGCCGTTTTCCTGGCGGGACTGGGTAATCGGCCACACCTTGGCCTCGCCGGAAGGACGGCGGGCGACCAAGATGGAAAGCTCGCGGGTAAGTTCCACCTTTTCCTCTGCCATCAGCGGGGTTCCGGCCTCAAGCAGCTCGGAGACCAGCTCAAAGCAATTATCGGCGGTGGGGAACCATACGCCCTTGCCGTCATAACCACCGCGGCGGGCCTTGAGGCACACGCGGCCATCGACGGCGTCGAAAAAGGCGCGGGCATCGGCCACCGAGTCGATGGCGGCAAAGCGCGGCACGGGAGCGCCCAGCGCGGCGAGCTTTTCGCGCATCTTGAGCTTGTCCTGCGCATAGATGAGGGCGGTGGGCTGGGGCTGGACGTTAAATCCGGCGTCGATAAGCGCGGCGGAGTGCTCGTTGGGCACATGCTCATGCTCGAAGGTAATGGCATCCGCGCCATCTGCTACGCCGCGCAGCTCCTCCAAGGAGGTGTAATCCCCCAGCACCACGTCCGGGGTGACCTGCGCGGCGGAGGAATCCGGCTTGCTAGCCAGAATCCGCAGGTGAACATCGAGTTCCGCGGCGGCCGGCTGCATCATGCGAGCCAGCTGGCCGTCGCCACAAACAGTTACAATAGGCTTTAAGTCACTCACGTCCCCCAATACTAGCCTGGATACTATGTTCACTCGTCATACCATCTTCCAAAATTCCCTCATGACCGCTTTGCTGGACGGCATTTATGACGGCGAAATGACCATTTCGGAACTGCTTGGTAAGGGCAATTTTGGCCTCGGCACCTTTGATGGCCTCGACGGAGAGATGATCATTTTGGACGGCACCTGCTACCAGCTGCGCGGCGATGGCTCCGCGCAGATTGCAGACCTAGACCAGCGCACCCCCTACGCGGTGGCCACGAACTTTGTCCCGCGCATTACTGCCGACGCCCCCGCGAGCCTGCGCCGCGATCAGCTCTCCGCGTTCATCGATAAACTCGAGCCTTCCGCCAACTATATGTACGCGGTGCGCATCGTGGGCACGTTCAAGGAGGTGACCACCCGCACGGTGGTCAAACAAGAAAAGCCCTACCCGCCAATGTCCGAGGCCGTTGGCGGCGATAAGGAGCTGCATTTTAAGGACGTCGAGGGCGTTATCGGCGGCTTCCGCACCCCCGTCTACGAAAAGGGAATCTCGGTACCGGGCTGCCACGTGCACTTTATCGACGCCGCCCGCACCTCCGGTGGCCACGTGCTGGACTACGTAGTGGATAAGGCAAAGGTTGAGCTCTGCCCCGCCTCCGATCTAGAGCTGCGCCTGCCGCTGACGCAAGAATTCAGCCGGGCCAACCTCTCTCCCGAGGATCTGGATAGCCAGCTGCACACCACCGAGGTTAAAACCAAGGGCGATCATTAATAATCTCAGCCACGCGCTTGGGCCTGGCCACGTTGGGAAAATACATGGCTCGGTCCCAGCCGTGAATCGCTAGGGATACCCCGCCCCGGCGCTTGCGGGCGCCGCGGATATCCTGCAGCGGAATCGAATCAATATTACGACCCTCGCGCGCGATGACGCGTCTATTAGTCACGATGAAGCGCTTCCGGCGGGCCTTATAAAGAGGAATGAGAAAGCGCCAGATTCCCAGCAGCGCCCACACCACAACGAGGCCATTGCGCAGCATCGGATCTACTGCTTGGACATCGCACCAGCCAATGGCAATCCACAGCAGGCCGGTGATGAGGATGAGCTCGAGGAAGGGGAAAATCAGCGCGCGAAACGGCGCGGAGACATCCGCGCGCTTGACCTCACCTTGGCCCATCTTCATTAGTCCCATAGCTATGGATGCTACCTCGCGTGTCTACTGTGGTGGTTTACTGCTGTGGGCGCAGGTGCGTGACATCACCCGCGGAGTAGTACTCACCGGCGACCATGATGCGGCCGTCCTCGCCAATTTCATCGACGTGGCCGGTGACATCGCCGGACGGGGTTTCTAGGCGCACCTCCTGGCCGAGCGAGGAGCAGACCGCACGGTAGTCACGCAAGAGCTGCGGATCTTGGTTCTCCCACTGCACGATGCGACGGCGCAGGTTCTTCAGCACGGTAATGGCCAGCTCGGTGCGGTCGGTATCGCGGCCTTCGAGTGCGAGCGAGGTGGCCTTTTCAATAGGTAGGTCCTCACGCGTCAGGGTGACGTTGATGCCCATGCCCACGACGACGCGCGCGGATGGCGCGGCACCGCCCACGGCTTTATTGAGCTCCGCCTTGTTGACTTCAGCTTTATTAACCTCCGCCTTGTTGACCTCGGCCTTGCCTACCTCCACCTTGGTGAGCTCGGTCTTTGGCGCGGCCTTGAAGGCTTGGCCCACGGGACCGGCCTCGGCGAGGATGCCGCACAGCTTATTGCCGTCGATATGCACATCATTCGGCCACTTCAGCACGGTGCCCTCAATGGAATCGGTCACCGCGAGGCCCGCTGCCAGAGGTAGGGTGCCGAGGCGATCGAGAGATTCCGGCAGCAAGAGCACGGAGAGAATAACCTGGGAGCCGGCCGGTGCGGTCCACGAGCGGCCGAGGCGGCCCTTGCCGGAAAGTTGTTCGTCGGCAAGCAGCACAGTGCCATCCGCAACATTGTTGGCCTGCATCAAATCGGTATTAGTGGAGCCGGTCTTTTCCACGAAATCGATGGTGGTGAAATCGTCTGCCAGCGCGGTACGGATGCGTTCCAAATCAAGTGCAGTCATAAGCTTTAAGGATACCGGCCACCGATGGTGCTAGTGTGTTGCGCATGGCAAAGGTCACTTTTGAAAAGGTCAACATCACCTACCCCGGCGCGAGCGCTCCCACGGTTAAGGACTTGGATCTCGATATCGCGGACGGCGAGTTTTTGGTCCTCGTTGGCCCTTCAGGTTGCGGCAAGTCCACGACGCTGCGTGCGCTGGCGGGGCTGGAACCTACCTCCAGCGGCCGCATCACTATTGATGGCAAGGACGTGACCAACCTGGAACCAGGCGATCGCGATATCGCCATGGTCTTCCAGAATTATGCGCTTTACCCGCACCTGACAGTTGAAGAAAATATGGGCTTTGCTTTGAAGCTGGCGAAGTTGCCCAAGACCGAAATCAAGGCCAAGGTGCACGAAGCCGCGGAAACACTCGGACTGACCGAGTATCTCAAGCGCAAGCCCAAGGATCTATCCGGCGGCCAACGCCAGCGCGTGGCCATGGGCCGTGCCATCGTGCGCGAACCGAAGGCCTTCCTCATGGATGAGCCGCTCTCCAACTTGGATGCCAAGCTGCGCGTGCAGACCCGCGCCGAGCTGGCCAGCCTGCAGCAGCGCCTGGGTACGACGACGGTTTACGTTACCCATGACCAAGTTGAGGCTATGACCATGGGTGACCGCGTGGCAGTGCTCAAGGACGGCGAGCTGCAGCAAGTTGCCCCGCCACGCGAGCTTTATGATGCCCCCGCAAACGAATTCGTCGCCGGCTTCATCGGTTCGCCGGCGATGAACATCTTTGACTACAACGGTTCCCGCGTGGGCGTGCGCCCGGAAAAAATGTTTATCAATAAAGGTCCGGTAGGCTTCCAGGGCGTGGTGGACATTGTGGAAGAGCTGGGCGCAGAGTCTTATGTCTATGTCACCGTGGGCGAGAATAGGTTGGTCGCCCGCGCCGAAGGTACCCCACCGCAGCGCGGTGAAGAGGTGGTACTGACCTTCAACCCACGCGAGGCGCACCGCTTCGATCCAGAAACGGGCCGTCGCATCGCCCAGGACTAGCTGAACTAACCGGAGCCGTAAGTCAAACGTGAAAACGGCGGCTGGTCTCCACACGCAGTGTGGGGACGATGCCGGTTGTAGTAATGCAGCCAGGCGTCGAGCTCACCGCGGCGTTCGGCTTCGGAAGTATACCGGTGGGCGTTGAATCACTCGCCAACCCCACCAGGACCGCGGTGGCGGTGATTGCGGTTTCGCCATCGTGAATCTCGGCGTAGACGCGGCAGAAGTAGTCGTCGATGACGACGTGGACGTAGACCGTGCCTATCCACGGGTCGTAGGGCTTGCTCCGGGGTGGTCATGCTCGTAGCGCGGCCGACGCGAGTCAGCCGGTTGAAATGGCAGGACGAGAGGATACGGTCGGCCATGAGACCTGGAAGCGGGCAGCGACCTCGCTAATCGGCCATCCGTCGTCGACGAGGAGTTGGGCGACCTCCGGGCGGTGGCGAGGTGTGAGGATGGCGTTGGCATGCATTAATCCTCTCCTGCCTCGACGAGCGTCTTCTGCGGCATCTTGAGTTGTCCCAGGGATGCAAGGAGTGCTCCCGTGGCCAGTGGCACTAGGCCGGCGGCGATAAACAGAGTTCTGATGTCGATGTGGCGGCTGAGGAGTCCGGTGAGAGCGATGGACAGAGGCATGAAGGCGATGGATATAAAGAAGTCGAGGCTGGCGACCCGGCCGAGCATCTCCAAGGGGACTTGTTCTTGGAGTACTGCTCCCCAGATGACCATTCCGATCCCGATCAGCGCCCCGTAGAACGCGAGGCCTGCGCCGATGGCCCACGAATTGCTGGTGAGCGCCGGGATGGACAGGGGCAGGCATCCGATCACCCAGGCACCGACCATGGCCGGCAGGAAGCGTTCCGGTGTGCGCCACGACCCAGCTAGCAGAGAACCCACCACCCCGCCCGCGCCGAGGGCAGCCAGGACGGTGCCGTAGAGTGCAGGTCCGTTTTCATGCGATGAGCGCATGAGGGCAGGTAGGAGGACTTCGAGTGGTCCAGTCACTACCAGTCCCATTACGGCCGCGAACAGGACACTGGAGCGGACCCAACGGGTGCGGGAAACGTAGCGGAAGCCGTCGAGCAGGTCGGTGATCAGTGAGTCTTCCGCACCGTCGGCCTCGGACTCGGCGCGGGTGGGGGCGGGAAGCTGCAGAGCCGCAAGCAGGGCAAGTCCGAGTGCTGCTGCGATGAGGTATCCGCCAGCGGCGGGCATGCTGGCACCGATGACCGCTCCGACGGCGGCGGGCGCAATTGCCTGTCCGACCAACGGGCGGGCGGCGCCTTCGAGGCCGTTGACGGCCATTAAGTCGTCGCCGTCCACCAGGACTGGCACCAGCGCCGTGTAGGCGGGGAAGAAGAATGCGGTTGAAGTGCCAATGATGAACGCGGAGACCGCGAGCATCCAGAAGGTGACAATGTCGAGGATTGCTGCCGTGGACGTCGCGGTCGCGATGGTGAGGTTCAGGGTGAGCACGCTCACGATGACGGACTTATTGGGGAACCGGTCTGCGATTACGCCAGCTGGGAGGGATCCTGCAAGCAGGCCAATGCCGCTCCAGACTACGACACCCGACAGGGCGGCTGGCGTGGCGCCCAGGTCGAGGGTCTGCATGGCAAGGTAGAGGGCCCAGGCACCCTGGGCGAAGATGGTCAGCACCATCGCTGCGAACAGCTGACGGTACGTGGGGATGGTCAAGGGGTGAAGCGGGTTCATGGCATGTCCTTCAGGTCAAGGTTCAGGTAGGGCCAGTCGGCCAGGTCGTGGAGCATCTGCCGGTCATGCGTGGCAACGATCACCGCGCAGGAGGTCTGCAGCAGCTCGGTGGTGATGTCATCAACGAGGATCGAGGACAGATGATTGGTGGGCTCGTCCAGGAGCAGCAGGTCTGGATCCTGGGCCAGACACATGGCCAGGTGGAGACGGCGTTGCTGTCCTTGCGACAAGCGCCCCACCGGCGTGCCGGTTGCGGAGGCTTCGAGCAGCCCGAGCGAGCCGAGGGACGGCGCCTGAGCTCGACGGCCTAGCTTCGCCAGGTAGGCCTCATAGACCTCGTGTGCGGGGCTGGAGCGGTCCCAGTCGGGGACCTCTTGGGACAGCAGAGCGATGCGCGCTCTCGGATTAACTCGCACATGTCCCGTGGTGGGGGCCAGCCGCCCTGCGAGAAGTGCCAACAGCGTGGATTTTCCCGCGCCGTTCGGTCCGGTGACCACCAACCGGTCACCGCCGTTCACGTCGACCGAAACCGGAGCGTCCAATCGGTCCTTCACAGTAACCTGGGTGGCGTTCATGATGCTCTGTCCGGCACGGGTTGCCGAGGCGGGCCACGCAAGACGCAGTGGCGGCGCCGGGACGCCGATTTCATGACTTTTCAGGTCTTCGATACGTCGGTTGAAGGCTTGGACCACTCCAGCAGCGCGTGTGGCGCGTTGGTGCTTGCCTGTGCCCTTTTCAGGTCTCCATCCACCCTGGGACAGGCGGGAGCGCGCCTCGGCTGAAGCGCGTGTCAGTTCCTCGTGTCGGGCAACCTGGGCGGCGTGATCCTGTTCCCACTTGAGGCGTTCTCGTCGGCGGCCTTCAATCCAGCCTTTGTAGCCGCCCGAGTAGGTTCGCGGGACACCATCTCGGGTCGGGTCGAGATCCAGGAAGGTCGTCGCCACATCATGCAACAGCGCACGGTCGTGACTGACCAGAGCCAGGCCACCAGGGTGGTCACGCAGTTGCTCGGTTAGAAAAGACAGTCCTTCAGCATCCAGGTGGTTGGTGGGCTCATCCAACAGGAGCAGGTCGGGGGTCGATCCAAGTGCGACGGCGAGCCGGACCCGGTAACGTTGTCCGACCGACAAGGTCGACAGGATGCGAGCGCGGTCGCTGCAGGCGTCGAGGCCTGCCAGTGCGATGTCCACCCGCCTTTCTGCGTCCCAGGCGTCCAGTAGCGTGGCGGTCTCGAGCGCTGCGGAATAGGCATCGGCCGCGTCGTCACCCGCGGCGAGTGCAGCGCTCGCGACGTCAAGGGCCTCGAGCGCAGACCTAGAGGGAGCAGTCGCTTCGGCGATGAGGTCGCCGACGGTGCGGTTACCCTCGGCAGACATGTCCTGCTTAACCAAGACGCGGGAACCCATCTGGGTCACTACTCCCGAGTCAGGGGTCAGGAGCCCGGCCAAAATGTGAAGCAAGGTGGTCTTGCCACGACCGTTGTCCCCGACGATCGCCAGACGTGAGCCGGCGGAGACGGTGACGTCCAGCCCGTTCAGGAGGTGCCTGTCCCCCAAGGTGATGTGGATTGATTCAGCGCGGATGTGTGCGGCGAGCCCTTGGGGCGTTCCACTCCACACACATGACCGCAAGGTTGGTGTGTTTGGCATTGCATACTCTCAGCTCGTCATGGAGCCGGGCAGCACAAGATGGCCGCCCGGCAGATGGCCAAGACGGCAGACGAAAGATCAGAAGGGGTCCCGCCGCCGTCAGCGGGCGGAACGCAGCTTCATGGAAGCGATGCCTGAGTACATGCGGCAGAGTCTACCCAGCGGGGCGGATCTCGGCAAACCAATTAATATCTAAGGTCAATACAACTAGCACCCACGATTCCCCACGGAGGAGACTTAGCCACGAAGGCAGCTAGGCCGTCGTAGAACAGGTACACGGCCGCGCCAGCCGCATCCCCCTTACTACCCCCCATTTAGAGTTAAATAGGCCAAAATTATCCACCTTTTGGTTTCCGTATTTTAAGTTTAAAGAAACGAAAGTTTTCCGAAAGGTGAATTCCATGAAGAAATTCCTGCTTCGCACCACCGTTGCGACAACCGCAGTTTTGGCACTGGCCGGCTGCTCTTCTTCCTCCTCCTCCGATTCCGCGGCGGGCGGTTCCTCCGAGGGCGGCGCGGATGCGCGCGGCCCCATCACCTTTGCCATGGGCAAAAATGACACGGACAAGGTGACCCCCATCATCGAGAAATGGAACGAGCAGCACCCAGACGAGAAGGTCACCCTCAAGGAGCTGGCCGGCGAGGCCGACGCCCAGCGCGAAACCCTGGTGCAGTCCCTGCAGGCGGGCAGCGATGATTACGATGTCATGGCTCTCGACGTGGTGTGGACCGCAGAGTTCGCCGCCAACCAGTGGCTCCAACCGCTCAATGGTGACTTTGAAACCAATACGGATGAGCTTCTGCCGGCCACCGTAGAGTCTGCCACTTATAACGATGTGCTCTATGCCCTGCCGCAAAACACCAACGGACAGCTGCTTTTCCGCAATACCGAGCTCGCGGATAAGGCGCCGGAGAAGTTCGCGGACCTTAAGTCCGCGTGCAAGGCACTGGACAAGGACAAGGACTGCCTGACCACCCAGCTCAAGCAGTACGAGGGCCTGGCACTCAACACCGCCGACTTTATGGAAGGCTGGGGCGGCTCCGTCCTGGATAAGGACGGCAACGTCACCGTGGACTCCAAGGAGGCCAAGGACGGCCTGCAAGCCATGGTGGATGCCTACAAGGAGGAGACCATTTCCAAGGACTCCACCGCCGCCACCGAGGAAGAAACCAATATGGCCTTTACCGAGGGCAAGACCGCCTTCGCCATGAACTGGCCCTATATGTACTCCAACGCGGTGGATGCCGGCGTCGACGTCGAGGTTCAGGCCCCGCTGGGCAAGGACGGCGTAGGCGTGTCCACGCTGGGCGGCTATAACAACGGCATCAATATCAATTCCAAGAATAAGGGCACCGCGCTCGACTTCATGAAGTTCATCATCAACGAGGACAACCAGAAGTCCTTCGCGGAGCAGTCCTTCCCGCCGGTCTTGGCTTCCATCTACGATGACCCGCAGCTGCAGCAGGAATTCCCGTATCTGCCGGCACTCAAGGAGTCTCTGGAGAACGCAGCACCACGCCCAGTTTCCCCGTTCTACTCGGCAATTTCCAAGGCCATCCAAGACAATGCCTACGCTGCATTGACGGATGGCAAGTCGGTAGATGATGCCACCGCCGATATGAAGGCGGCCATCGAATCGGCTTCCCAGGGCTAAACGCCCAATCCGGGTGAGGTAGGCGGACACCCCGCCGCCTCACCCTTTGTGGTTTTCACTCCCCTAATGGGGATAGAATCTAGCCAATACTTAGCATTTCTTGAACAGAAAGGCGGTCCAGCGTGGCTATAGCTTCGCCGACTGCGTCCAAGGGGGCGCCGAAGGGGGCGTCGGCAAGCGTGCCGAAGCCCCAGCGCAAGAATTATGGGCGTGTGGCCGGGCTGATTGCTCCGGCGCTCATCGTGCTCGCCGTCATCATCGGCTACCCCATCATCCGCGCCATTTTTCTGTCCTTCCAAGGCAATAGGCAGCTCAACCCGCAAACGGGGCTTTTTGAGGAAGGCGGCTTTGCCGGGCTGGAAAATTATCTGTACTGGATTAATAACCGGTGTGTTTCCGGCACTGGTCAGATTTCTACCTGCCCGCCGGGCGTTATCGCCACGGACTTTTGGCCGGCGGTTAAGATCACGCTCTTTTTCACCATCGTTACCGTGCTGCTGGAGACCATCCTGGGCATGCTGATGGCGCTCATTATGAATGGTGAGTACCGCGGCCGCGGGCTGGTGCGCGCTGCGGTGCTTATCCCCTGGGCCATTCCTACGGCCGTTACGGCCAAGCTATGGCAGTTCATGTTCGCCCCGGAGGGCATCGTTAACTCGCTGCTTGGTGCGAACATTGCTTGGACCACGGACCCGTTTTACGCTCGCCTGGCTGTCATCATCGCGGACGTATGGAAGACCGCACCGTTCATGGCGCTGCTCATCCTGGCCGGCCTGCAGATGATTCCCAAGGACGTTTACGATGCCGCCCGCGTGGACGGCGCCAACCGTATTCAGACCTTCTTCCGCATCACGCTCCCGCTGGTGCGCCCGGCGCTCATGGTGGCCGTGCTCTTTCGCACCCTGGATGCGCTGCGCATGTATGACCTACCGGTCATCATGATTTCTAGCTCCTCCAACTCCCCCACCGCGACTATCTCGCAGCTGGTGGTAGAGGATATGCGCCAAGGCAACTTCAACTCCGCCTCCGCGCTTTCCACCCTTATTTTCCTTCTCATCTTCGTCGTCGCCTTTATCCTCATCCGCTTCCTTGGCGCGGATGTCTCCGGCAGGAAGGCAGCTAAATAATGCGTAAATTCGGACACTACGCCGGCATCATTTTCATCATGTTCTGGGGCCTGGCGCCCTTTTACTGGATGCTGGTGACGGCGCTGCGGGATCAGCGTTTCACCTTCGATACCACCCCGTGGCCCACCCACGTCACGCTGGATAATTTCCGCGATGCCTTGGCTACCGATAAGGGAAATGACTTCCTAGCCGCGCTCGGTAACTCGCTGCTTATCTCCCTGGTTACCACCGCTGTGGCCGTGCTCATCGGCGTCTTTACCGCCTATGCGCTCTCCCGGTATGACTTCCCGGGGAAGGGAATCGTGACCGGCATTATCCTGGCCGCCTCTATGTTCCCGGCCATTGCCTTGGTCACCCCGCTCTTCCAGCTCTTTGGCAACCTGGAATGGATTGGTACCTACCGCGCGATGATCATCCCCAATATTTCCTTCGCGCTTCCGCTGACGGTGTATACGCTGCTGAGCTTCTTCCGCCAGCTGCCTTGGGAACTGGAAGAAGCGGCCCGGGTGGATGGTGCCTCGCGCTCCCAGGCCTTCCGCCTAGTGCTTCTGCCGCTTGCGGCGCCGGCGCTCTTTACCACCGCGATCATCGCCTTTATCACCACGTGGAATGAATTCATGCTGGCCAAGCAGCTGTCCACCACCGATACCGAGCCGGTGACCGTAGCCATCGCGCGCTTTTCCGGCCCGTCCGCTTTCGAGTACCCCTATGCCGCCACCATGGCCGCCGGCGCGTTGGTGACCATCCCATTGGTCATCATGGTGCTCATCTTCCAGCACCGCATCGTCGCCGGTCTCACCGCGGGCGGTGTCAAGGCCTAATGCGCCGGGCCATGCTGTGGGATACCGCCTTAGGCTTCCTCGGATTCTTTAGCGTCCTCGCGGTTATCCAAGCTGTACTCAATCTCTTCCACGACTCCCCCGCCCTCTGGCCCGGCCTCTTGGCCGGCGCCCTGTGCCTCCTTACCTACCTGACCTGGCGGGCGAAAAGAAAGGACCTTTCATGAGCTGGTACCACAATGCCGTCTTCTACCAGGCCCTCGTCGGCTCCTTTAAGGCCGATGGCGATAAGGAGGTAGGCACGCTGCGCGGGGTCATCGATAAGCTGGATTACCTGCAGTGGCTAGGCGTGGACTGCCTGTGGCTCTCGCCGTTTTATGCCAGCCCCTTGCGCGATGATGGCTACGATATCGCGGACTACTACTCCATCCATCCGGATTACGGCACGATGGAGGACTTTGAAGAGCTCATTGCGCAGCTGCACCGCCGCGGCATGCGCATTATGACGGATTTGGCGCTCAACCACACCAGCTCCGACCACCCGTGGTTCCAGGCCTCCCGCACGGATCCCACCGGCCCCTATGGCGATTTCTATGTGTGGGGCGATGACCCGGAGCGCTACCCCGAAATCCGTGTCATTTTCACCGACGTGGAGACCTCCAATTGGACTTGGGATGATAAGCGCGGCCAGTACTACTTCCACCGCTTCTACTCCCACCAGCCGGATTTGAACTACGATAACCCGGCCGTGCAGGAGGAAGTGTTCAAGATCTTGTCCTTCTGGATGGACAAGGGATTGGACGGCCTGCGCCTTGATGCCATTGCTTACCTCTTTGAACGCGACGGTGCAGGCGGCGAGTCCCTGCCGGAGACCATCGAGTTTGTGGAGAAGATTCGCTCCTTCATGGACACCCACTACCCAGATGCGGTGCTCATCGCGGAGGCCAACCAGCCTCCGGCCGAGACCATGCAGTTTTATGGCAACGGCGAGCGCTTCCACATGGTCTTCAACTTCCCGGTTATGCCACGGTTGTACCAAGCATTGGCGCTTGCCGACGCCACCCCGGTCTACTCCATCCTCGACGAGCTGCCCGACCTGCCGGATGGCTGCCAATGGGGTACCTTCCTGCGCAACCACGATGAGCTCACCCTGGAGATGGTGGACGATGACGTGCGCGAGCTGATGTATGAGGCTTTCCTCCCCGATGATGAAATGCGCGCCCATGTGGGCATTGCCCGCCGGCTGATGCCGCTGATGAACGGCGATCGCCGCAAGGTGGAGCTCATGTTCTCGCTGCTGATGACCCTGCCGGGCGCACCGTTTATCTACTACGGCGATGAGATTGGCATGCTCGATGACACCACGCTGCCGGACCGCTATGCGGTGCGCACCCCGATGCAGTGGGACGATTCCGAGCATTCTGGTTTCAGCACCAAAGCACCTTCCCGCCTTCCGGTTGTGGGAGGTACCTCCGTGGCCGCCCAGCTTGATGACGCCACCTCGTTGCTCAACACCGTCCGCTCCATGATTGCCGAGCGCCACGCCCATCCGGATCTCGGCACCGCTCCGTGCGAGCCGGTCGAGACGGGCGAGGAAGCCGTCCTTGGCTACCAGCGCGGCGATCTGCTGTGCTTGCACAACTTCAGCGATCGCTCCATCGACTTGGGACCAGTAGAGCTCGGTCCGTACGGCTACGCCTGGCTGCCGGCCTAAGCCTTAGCGCGCGGCTGCAGCCTCCTCTCCTACTGGCGCACCGCGCAACCCACAGAGAAAAGCGCCCTGTCGGCCCTTATGGGCCGAGAGGGCGCTTAATAGTTAAGGTGGCCTAGTTCCACTCAGGGGCGTCTTCGAGGCGCAGCTCGGAGTAGCGCGCTTCTGGCACAGAAGCCGAGTACGGCTTGCCCTGGGCTTCCCACTGCTGGTCAGAGTTGCAGCGCACATCCTGACCGTCAGTGTCGAGCATGGTAAAGCCCCACACCAGCTTGCCCTGCGAGTTCGCAGGCAGGGTGTACGGGCCAACCACCTGGTTTAGCTTCCAGTGCTGCTCGCTGACGTAGTTGAAACCATAGGTCTTGGTCAGCACCTTGGCTAGCTCACCGGTGCCCTCAACGGACCCGGAGACCTCGATGGTCTGCGTGCGAGCCTGGGTAACGGTGTGCTTGACCGGTACTTCCTCGGCGTTGCGGTTTGCCACGCTGGTGGCGTCGGTCTGCTTGAACCAGCGGCGCTTTGCGGTGACGTAGGTGCCGTTTTCACCAGGCGTCGAGCAATGCGTGCCTGGCTTGTAGTCGTCGTTCCAGCGCTGGGGCAGCTCAAAGTCCCCACCGAAATCAGCGGCGTGGGCAACAGGAGCGGCCACCAGGCTCAGCGCCGCGAGGGCGCTAGCGATGGACGTCTTGCTCACGTTTAGCCCCAATCGTTGTTATCGCGGGTGGAGACCTCGATGTGGCGCTCCTTCGGCAGGGTGGCGGTGAAGGTGCCGCCGTTGGCCTGCCACTTGTGGTCGGAGCCGCACACGGTCTTCTGGCCCTCAAAGTCAGAGACAACCCAGCCGGCGCGCAGGACGGCGGTCTTGCCCGGAGCAATGTTGTACGGGCCAACCTGCTCGCCTACCTCGTAGGACTGGCTATCGGTGTAGCTGGAGGAGAAGGTGAAGTTGATGAGGTCCATCAGCTTGAAGTCAATACCTGCGGACACATTCCAGGTCTTGGTCTTGGTCTCGGTGATGGAACGGGTTACCGGCAACGGCTCATCGTTGTAGTTGGACACGGTCCAGGAACCGGCAGAGCCATCAAAGTAGGTGCGCTTGATGTCAACGGTCTGGCCGGTGTCGCCCGGGTTGGAGCAACGCTCGCCAATGGTGGTCGGGTTAGCCGGGCCGAGGTCGCGCTGCGGCAGGGCGTTAGCGGCCGGAGCGAAGATGAGGCCGGAAGCAACGGCAAGAGCCGCAGTGGTAGAAGCAATCTTGGACTTGAACATGAAACTTTCTCCTTGCGTAGATGCGGGTGGTGTTTAGTAGATGGTCTGGGTAGGAACCGGCAGGTCGCGGAATTCGTCCGGAGTGACGTCCTCGGTGCGGGTATTGCCGTCCTTATCGGTGATCTTGGCCTCGGCCCAAAAACCGCTTGGGGCGGAGGTCTGCTTGTAGTTAGAGGTGAGGTCGTAGTTTCCGCTCTTGCCGCAGTGAATCTCGCGGTAGTTGATGCGGGTCATGGTGGTGCCATACTCCACACGCACGCGCTCGCCCGGCTTGAGGTCGACGTGCTTGAGCTCGGTGCCGACCGGCATGTAGGCACGCTTTACGGCACCAACGGACTCCAGCCAACCCTTCGGAATATCGCCGCGGTTGCCCTGCCAATTGGTGTACGGGGCGTGCTCGGCGCCAACGACGAAGTCAGTTACCGGTGCAAACTCGTAGTCACCCTTGGACCAGTTGAGGAAGTCCGTGGAGTAACCAGCCTTCCGGTAGGTCGGCTTTACCGCGGTGATGTCCAGCGGGTACCAGGAGCTATCGCCGGCTTCACACTTATCGCCTTCCTTAGGCCAGGAGGGATCGCGCTGCAGATCTGCAGAAGGCTGCATGATCTCGTCCTTCTTCGGATCGGCGATCTTCTCTAGGCTCGGGCCGGATACGGAGGTGTAGTTGCCCTCGATCGGCTTGGAGTTTGCACCCGGGGAACGGGATGGAATTTCCATGGCCAGATCGGACACGGAGCCGTCCGCCTTGATGATGTAGGCGAAGGCGTAGCGCTCGGCCGGGCCCTTACCGCGGATGACATTAGAGCCTGGGATATTTTCCAAGCGGTCATCGTTGCAGCCTACGAACATGGAGATGAAGTCCTTTTCAATGACGCCGTATTCGACGCGGAAGGACTCACCTGGCTTCAGCTTCACAGGGCCGAAGGTTTCTTTATCGCGCCAGCCGTTGGTCATCTTCAGACCAATATCGGACTTAGCGGTGGTGTCCCAACCGGAAGGCAGCTTGGCCTTGGAATTGGCTTCAATCTCGTGATTGGTACCAGTTTCTACCTCGGCGGTGTAGGGCACTTCTTGGTTGGTGGTGTTTTTAAACTGCAGGGTGCCGTCGCTCATGTAGCGGCGGCCGGTTTCTGCAAAGCGCCATTCGCGCTCTGCATTATCGCCGGCGGCACTGCAGCTCTTGTAGAGGTTGGAAATGGGATATGCCTGCGGCATCGGGGGAACATCTCCCGCGTGTGCCACTGGCGTGAAGAGAGCCGCTACGGCGAGCGGTGCGAGCAAACGCAGTCCCTTTTTAATCACCAGAAGACCGTCCTTAATAGATCGTTAAAAATCAGGGGAAACATTCATGAAGACTCAGGCAATCATAAGGGCTTACAGGGCTCACATCAATAGTTGAATGAAATTCTTTCTAATGTTTTTACCTACCTTGAGGTGCAATAATGGGCGCTCACCTGCCGAGCACCGCTAAATGTTTACAGCAGACCCTACCCCCAGATTAGGGCCCTTCGGCCTAGCGCCACTCAAGAACTTCCCAGGTTTTATGCACCGCCCACGTTCCAGTGGCATTTACCACACAATCGTTTTCCACTCCACGTCCCCGCAGCGTTCCATTCCGCATTGTGAGGGGTGCGCTAGTAGTGTGGGGGCCTATGACTGACCTGAAAACCACCGCCGGCAAGATCGAGGACCTGGACGCCAAGCTCGCCGAGTCCCGCGCGCCGCTGGGAGAAGGCGAGCCGGCCGCCCGCACCCGCGTGACGCAGCTGCTCGATGAGGGCTCCTTCGTGGAAACGGACGCGCTAGCCCGCCACCGCTCTACCGACTTCGGTCGCGAGCATGACCGCCCCTATACTGATGGCGTAGTGACCGGCTACGGCACTATCGACGGCCGCCGCGTCTGCGTCTTTAGCCAGGACGGCGAAATCTTCGACGGCACGATGGGTGAGGTTTATGCCGAAAAGCTCACCAAGGTATATGACCTCGCCATCAAGACCGGCGTGCCCATCATCGGCATCTATGAATCCACCGGCCCGCGTGTGCAAGAGGGCATCGTCACCATGGCCGGATACGCCCGCCTCCTGGCGCGTGTCTCCCAGGCTTCGGGCCTTATCCCGCAGATTTCCGTTGTCGCGGGCAATACCAGCGGCATTGCGGCGTTCGCGCCGACGTTTGCCGATGTCCTCGTAGTTACCCAAGGCACCGCCCTCCACCAGGCCGCCAGCCACGTGGCCGGCGCTGAACCAGAGACCTTCGGCGGCGCCGCAGCCCACGCAGAGTCTGGCACCGCTCACCTGGTGGCCAGCGACGACAAGCAGGCTTTGTCCCTCGTGCGCGATGTTTTGGCCTACTTCCCCGCCAATAACCGCGCCGAGGCGCCGCGCGTGGAGGCCGGTAGCGTCGCGGACTTTGATCTCAATAGCGTCATCCCCGATACCGCCGCGCAGGCCTATGACATGTGCGAGGTCATCAAGGCTGTCGTCGATGAAGGCTCCTTCTTCGAGCTTTCTGCCGAGGCGGCACAAAACATCGTTACCGGCTTTGCCTACATCGATGGCCGCGCCGTCGGCATCGTAGCCAACCAGCCGCTGGCACTGGCCGGCGCCCTGGACTCCGCCGCAGCCGAAAAGGCCGCACGCTTCGTGCGTACCTGCGATGCCTTCAATACTCCCATCGTGGAATTCGTGGACTCCCCAGGCTTTGTGCCTACCCCGGAAGAGGAAAAGGCCGGACTGCTGCGCAGGGCGTCGAAGTTTGCCTATGCGCAGGCTGAAGCGAGCGTCGGCAAGCTCACTGTGATCACCCGCAAGGCCATTGGCCCGGCCTACGCATTTATGGGCGCCAAGGACCTCGGCGCGGACCTGGTCTACGCATGGCCCACCGCGGAAATTGCCGTCACCCAGGCCTCCCAAGCTTCCCTGGCCATTTATGGCTCGGAGGACAAGGAAGAGGAGATGGACGACCTCTTCTTGCACCCGTATGCCGCAGCAGAGCGCGGGCTGGCCGATAATGTTATCGAGCCAACGGCAACCCGCCACTACCTGGTAGAAGGCCTGCGCCTGCTCGAGCGCAAGGCCGTGGCCCAGGTACCGAAGAAGCACGGAACCGTTTAGGAGGGGAAATGTCTACGCCGGAAATCAAGGTAGTCAAGGGCAATCCCACCGAGGATGAGCTCGCGGCCCTGCGCACCGTATTGGCGCAGATGAGCGCCAAGCACTCGGGCGCTACCGGAGAACGCAATGAATGGGGTAACCCAGCCGAGCGCTTCGAGCGCTTTGGCGCGCAGCGCGTCTACAACCCCTCCGCCTTCCATACCGTCCGGTACTTCTAATGCGACTTATCCTCGCCTCCCAATCACCCTCGCGCGCGTCTATTCTGCGCGGCGCGGGCGTGGAGCCCGTATTGGAGCCGGCCGATATTGACGAGCGCTCCCTCGAAGCCTCGCTCGCGGGCCACCCGCCGGCCGATATCGTGGCGGCCCTCGCCACCGCCAAGGCTGAAAAGGTGGCCGGGCGCTACCCCACCGAGCCCGTTATCGGCGGCGATTCCATGCTGCTGCTCGACGGCGAGCTACAAGGCAAGCCCCATACCGAGGAAGCCACCATTGAGCGCTGGCACCAGCAAGCCGGCCGCACAGCCGAGCTGCTGACCGGCCACTGCCTCATCTTTGGCGATAAGCGCCATGTGGAAACGTCCACCACCACGGTGCACTTTGCCCAGGCCAGCGATGCCGATATCGCAGCCTATGCCCACTCCGGCGAGCCTCTGCACTGCGCCGGTGCCTTCACCTTGGAGGCCATGGGCGGCTGGTTCATTGACCGCATCGAAGGCGATCCTTCCTCCGTTATCGGGCTCTCTCTGCCGGTGGTGCGCCGCGCGCTCTATGCCTTTGATCTGAACGTCTCTGATTTCTGGTAGCAGCGCGCGGGCGTCGCTACAGTGGGGTGACATGGAAATGAAAGACATGCTTGCCCCGAAACCCATTGAGCTGCCGGCCGATCCCGGCGCAGAGTCCACCTCGGATCTCGCCGCCGGCATTGTTGCCCACCCCGATTCCCCGCTGCTGTGGGCGCTCCTGGCGGAGCAGGAGCTCAAGGAGCAGGAAGGCTCTGAACCGTCCGCTTTCATCACCGCCTACGCCTACGCGCGCACGGGCTACCACCGCAGCCTCGACCGCCTGCGTGGCAATGGTTGGAAGGGTTGGGGCCCTGTCCCCTTCTCCCATGAACCGAACCAGGGAGTCCTACGCGCCATCGCCGCGCTCGGCCACGCCGCCAAGGCCATCGGCGAGGACGACGAATACGACCGCATTCGCCAGATGCTTTCCGACGCCGACCCAGACTCCGTCGCCACCCTCCTCGACTAATCCTGGAGTTCCCGCATGCCTGCCGTGACACCGCGCTGCCTACGCCGTTTCTCCGCTGCCGCACTGCTCACCGCTTCCGCGCCGTTCGCGCTGAGCGCCTGCGCTGCTCAGGAGGATTCTTCTTCCTCCCCAGCGCCGGTCTTTTCCAGCCAAGCACCTGCCGAGGACGAGTCCTCCAGCGGGGAGAATGCGGATTCCGCAGCAGCACCCTCCCCATCTGAGTCCACCGACGGGGACGAGGAGGAAACCACGCAGCAGCAGGAGAAGGGCAAGGACAGCGAGTGCACGGAGCTGCCCAACGACCCACGCAAGGTCTACGCCTCTGGCACGGCCCCCGGGCGCATGCCCGCCGATGACGGCAGCGATTTCAATTACTGGATCGCCGATATCGACAACTCCTATGACCCGTGCGCCACGATTAGCTGGATCATCTTCCGCGGCTCAATGGGCGATTTGAACGGTCCGGCGGGCACCGGCGCCTCTATTGCTGATGGCATAGCTTTCTACATCAATGGCGCTCCGGCCAAGGACATGTCCATCTTCCACAAGGTAGAGAGCATCACCCCGGTCTCAGACAACGAGGTCGATTTCACGTGGGGAGAGCGCAGCCGCACCACCGCAGAGGGCATTACCGCCCACCACACTGTGCGCTTGCGGGCACAGGGCGATTCCCTCGAACCGGTATCCGGTGAAGTCGCGGAATTCAACAAGATGTGGGTTGACCTTCCCAGCTACCAGCTTGGCACCTACGACTAACTTTTAGGCCGGCACTTAAACGTCTCTGCCTGTAACAAAGCGCGCCCCAGCGGAATCCCGCCGGGGCGCTCGCCTTTGCTCGCTTAATTGCGCAAGCAGCTCATTACAGCGCTAGTCCATCTTGTCCAGGATATCGCCGGTGTTTTGGGCGATGCGCACGTTAGCCACCATGGCTTCCAGGAATAGCCTGATGGCGACCATGATTGCGTAGTAAATGACAGTGCTCAGTACCGCCAGGAAGATGAACGCAAAGATGCTTCCGAAGATGGCGGACGCGGAATCTTCCTGAATGCCATAAATCCCCATGCCGGTGGCGAACAAGAAGGCACCGAGGAGGTGAAGGATCCACATGATGCCACCAAGGATCATGGCAACCTTGTAGATTTCCTTCACGTGGGTGAGTGTCAGGAAGTGCTTGAACTCGAACTCAAAGAGTCCGCCCAATAGGCCGTCTTTCTTGCCCAAGCCCTTGAGGGCGTCACTCATCTGGTTCTTCTTATTACCGAGAGTCTGGCCGGAATCGGCAGTGGCATCGCCTGCTTGCGGGAACTGTCCGAATCCCTGGCTCGTGCCCTGCTGCTGGGTATAGCCGCCGAAAACCGGCCGATCGTTAGCGGACTGGGCGGAGCCGAATTGATCGCCGTTCGCAGCAGCGTCCGACGATGCCGAATCCGTAAATGGATTATGCGCACGGGAGGCAGCGCCCCCGCTTGGGGTGGAGGACTTCGAGGAGGCCCAGAAGTCAGAGGAGTTGCCCTCCGCGCTCGGCTTCGGGGAGGAAAGGTCACTCGAATTTCCAGGCTCACCAGGCTTATCGGTGTGGCCGAAAGACTTCGTCTCCTTGGCATCGGTAGAGCCGAATTCCTTAGTCTCATTCACCTCGGAGGCACCGGCGCCTTCGGCGCTTTTCGCAGCGTCCTCGGCGCGGTGACGCGGGGTTTCAGAAAAATCGCGCGGAGAAAAATCCTTCGGAAACCCGTCGGAGTTGAAATCATTATCAGCCATAATCTGGTCCTTAGAAAATGCTTTAGGGGGATGGTAGGAAAATGCCCCACGGTCACCCGTGGGGCCACTTGGCAGAATACAGCGTGCGCTAGGCGTTCGCGTCCTGAACGCGACGAATTGCCTCGGCGGCAACCTTTTCTTGGATGCCCATGTCTAGCTCGGAAGTGAAGCCAACACAGGAGCAGTTGATCTCGCCGAGGACATAGGTGTCGGTGCCATCGGGGGCATCGTCAAGCATGAAGTCCGCGGTCCAAATCAGCGGAACGTCCTTGGTATCGCCGAGCTTCTCTGCGATAACGGGGCGAGCCTTCTCGAACATCTCGAGCAACTCCGGCCAAGATTCCGGCTTATCGTAGGTGTACTTTGCGCCGGAGAAGAGCGTGGCAGAGAAGTTGTCGCCGCCTTCCGCTGGCTTCTTGTGCACGATGAATACCGGCTCGTCACCCACGAGGAGAATGCGGATTTCGCCCTCCACAATGCGCGGCATAAAGCGCATGTCCACCAGCATGCCGTTATCGCCCTCAATGTACTGGTCACAGAAGTCCATGAAGGCGCCCAGCTTGTAATCGTGGGTCTGGTTATCTACTGCTTCGGTGCACTTCAGGGCGGTATCGAGCGGGAGCGCGGTGCCCGGTTCCACGGCCTGGGCAAGCTCCTGGTCCGCGAGGCGCACGCGCCAGATGCCCTCACCGGTGGAACCGCGGTTTTGCTTGAGCACCCGCTCACCATAAGACAGCGAGGTGGGGAAAGTATTGTGCAGCTCTTCTACCTCGTAGTACGCGGCGGTATCGTCCGGCACCAGCGGGGTGTCATTGAGCTTGACCAGTGCATCTTTGGCGCCGTAGGCCATCATGTCCGCCGGAGTGGACATGCCTACCAGGCCGGCGTCTGCCAGCTTGGTGAGCAATTCGAAGTAGCCCTTCTCGCCGCCGGGGATATTGCCTGGGTTCACACGAGAGATATACGCATCAAAGTTTTCAGAAACCTGGGCGTAGATTTCCTCCGCCTTGTCTGGGTGGAAGTAGATAACCTCCGCATTCCAGCCTTGTTCCTTGATCGCGTCGACGATCGGCATGGTGTCCTTACGGTGACCATCTGCGCCTTTATCGGAGCCGCCCTCTACCTCAAATACAACGATTGCATTGTGCACTAGCAATTCCCTTCTTAGGTGGTGTTCATAGCACGTTGTCGCACCATATCCGTAGTTTATCCCAGCTTTTCCTCCCCCGCCCGGCCAACTGCCCCC